>CAYRWC010000032.1:0-14316 GCA_964427795.1 uncultured Oscillospiraceae bacterium
GACGCCGTGATCGGTTATGTTTTTTAACAGACCGAATCGGTTTTGCAGGATGATGCGTCAGGGGATCTGCTAAGCAGTATCCGGGAGGTTTTCATGCAAGTAGGTATTGTCACACGAAGTTTTCCCGAAATGAACAATCAACAGGCTGCAGAATTTATGGCGGCCAGCGGCTTTACCATCACCGAGTTGTGCTTGTCGCAAACAGACAGCAAATATTGGGCTTATAACGGAACCGCGGACATCAGCGATCTGTCTGGCCGCCGTGTTCTGGATATAGCCGATATTTACCGGGGACAAGGCATTCAGGTTCACGCACTCGGCGTTTTCACGAATCTGATCGAAGCAGATCCGGAAAAACTGAAGGCTAATCTGGCGTATTTTGAACGGTACATGCAGTTTGCCCAAACAGCCGGCATTCCGTTCGTTTCTACGGAATGCGGTTTCGATCCGGCCAGCCGGGGAGTCCGGGCCGATCTGTATGAAAGCCGGTACGCTCTTTTGCTGGATTCATTGAACAAACTGTGCGATCTGGCCGAACGTTATCAGATTGGCCTGGCGCTGGAGCCTTGTGTGCTGGATGTTGTTCCCAGCGCCAAGCGCATGGCCGACACGATCCGCCAGGTGGGTTCGCCGCGGCTGAAAGTCCTGCTGGATCCGGCAAATTTGATCGCCAATTCATCAGAACGGGATATGTTTGCTTACTTAAAGGATAATGTCGCCTATTTTCACGGTAAAGACCGAAAAATCAATGATGCCTACGGCCGCAATGTCGGTGAAGGCGATATCGATTGGCCTCTGTTTTTTAGCCTGTATCATCAGTATAACGAAGGAACCCCATTTATCATCGAGTATCCGCGGGCCGACAATTGCGTCGAAATCCTCAACCGGGTTTTGGCTTATGATCGTCAGGTTTTGCAAGATCAAGGAGGAAAAGCATGATCAGTCTTGGCGTCAACACAGTTCTATTTAAAGCCTTCAGCTTTGCTGAGGCGGCCCGGGCCATAAAAATGGCCGGGTATGACGGTCTGGAAATTTCCGCGATCAAAGGCATGTGCGAGCATTTGGATCCGGAAAATTACAAGGCGCAGAAAAACGAAATCCGCGAGGCTTTAGCCGAAACAGGACTGAAACTTCTGTCTGCCGAAGTCGCTTCACTGGACGAGGAGCGCCTGGAAAAAGCATTCGAGGCCGCGGCCGATCTGGGCATACCGGTTATCAATATCGGGCCGGGCGGCAAAAGCGGCGACGAAGCAACACTTAAAGAAAGCCTGGATAAATTAACGCATTTGGCAGAACGGGCTGCGGCTTATGGCGTGACTTTATGCTGCAAAGCCCATGTCGGCGCCGCAATATATAACACGCCGACAACGCTGCAAGCTATGGCGGCTATCGGCAATCCGGCTTTTGGCATCGATATGGATCCCAGTCACATTTACCGGGCCGGCGAAAATCCGGAACTGGCTCTGCCGGCGGTACTGTCTCGTACGCGTCATATTCATGTGCGCGATTGCCTTGGCCGGGGTCCGGCTCCGGGCGAACCGGCTTTACAGGCATGCGGCCGCGGCGATATTGATCTTTACGGCTATTTTAAAGCTATGGTCGACGGACATTACGACGGCCCGGTCTGCCTGGAAGTGATCGGCCCCGAACTGACCATGCCGCAGGCGGCGACAATCGCGGCCGAGAGTTACGGATATATGAATGCATGCCTGAAACATCTGGCTGCGCGTTGAAAGGGGATAAATCAAGATGAAGAAGCCAAATCTTCTGTTTTTCGGTATTGACAGCCTGAGAGCTGATCATATGAGCCTTTATGGCTATTCCCGCCTGACGACGCCGAATATCGATCGCTATCTGAACGACGGCGGCATTGTTTTTGATCATTGTTTCAGTCCGAGCATTCCGACCACACCGGGCTATTCGTCCATGCTGACCGGTATGGATTGTTTTAACACCAATGTCGTGGCGCTCCGCCACGAAGGCAAGATCGCCGAAGGTGTCAAATCTCTGGCCGAGGTGCTGCGGGAAAAGGAATATAATACGACTTGCATCGGTTTTACAGGCAATCCGGCATCTCAGGGATTCGACCGTTATTTGGATTATGAAGGCTGGAATGCCAGTCCGGATGGCCGCGCCCATAAAGCGGAAAACCTGAATGTGGTTGCTTTGACTGAAATGGAGCGCCTGGCGGGCGAGGATAAACCGTTTTTCCTGTTCCTCCGGCATATGGATCCCCATTCACCTTATCTGCCGCCGGAACCTTTTCATAAAATGTTCTATCAAAGAAATGAATTGGATCCGAATAATCATTCATTGGAACCAGTGTATGCTTTTAAGCCGTTTTGCGATTATTTCTACAGTTGGTTCCCGGACGGCTGCACGGACAAAGATTATATCATCGCGCAATATGACGCGGAAATTGCCTATATGGACAACTGCATCCAGACTTTGCTGGAAAAACTCGACGATCTGGGCTTGAGAGAAAATACGATCGTAGTCTTCACGTCGGATCACGGCGAAACGCTTTATGATCACGACTGCTATTTTGATCATCACGGCATGTACGAATGTACTCTGACGGTTCCTTTTGCCATTCGCTACGAAGGCAAAACCAAAACGACACGGATAAAGGATATCTGCCAGGTCAAGGATGTTATGCCGACGATTCTGGATGTCATGGGCATTAAATCGAAGATCCGCTTCGACGGCCGCAATTTGATGAAACAGGTACGCGGCGAACCTTTGGCGCAGGAAAGCGAAATGTACATCACGGAATGCACCTGGATGCGCAAACATGGCTGGCGGACGCCGCAATGGAAATTAATGGTCGCTCTGGAGCCGGATTTCCATTATAAACCGGAAGTCGAGCTGTACGATCTGCTTAACGATCCGCAGGAGCTGCACAACGTCGCTCAGGAAAATCCGGAGACCGTCGCTTATCTGCGGGAGCGGATGCTGGCGCATATTGCCTGCCGCACAGCCGCCACAGGCCGGGAGAATCCGATGGACACCAACTTGAACTGGCACGGCATGGGCTGCGGTCCTTTCAAGACATCCGACCAGGCGTACAACACCATGCACATCGGCGATCCGGCCGCGGCGCGCCGTCTGCAAGCCAAGGGAAAATAATCATGACTACATTTATTTCGATTGTCTGGAGGCAATAAAATGCTCAGGGTTTGTGTGATCGGCCTTGGACCGATCGGGAATACGCACGCAACGGTTTATCAATCGCTGCCGGAAGTGGAGCTGGCCGGTGTCTGCGACCGGCAGGAAGACCGGGCCCGCAAGGCTGGCGAACGTTTCGGAGTTGCCTGGTATCTCGACGCTCAAAAAATGCTTGATGAACTCAAACCGGATCTGGTCAGCGTGGCTACCGGAGGTTTCGAATACTCCAGCGACCATTATGAACCGACTCTGCAGGCGCTTCATGCCGGCGCTCATGTCCTTTGCGAGAAGCCGATCTGCAACGATCTGGCCAAAGCAGAGGAAATGGTGCGTACGGCGAAAGAGCTGGACCGCTGTTTTGCCCTTGATTTCAACCACCGCTTTACCCCGGCCGCGCGCACGGCCAAACAATGGCAGCGCGAAGGCCGCCTGGGCGAACTGCTTTTCCTGAATATGAACTTATGGATCGGCCGGTTTGGCGAGTTCGACACGGAATTTTACCATTTGAAGGCGTTAAATCCGCACAGCGTGGATTTCGTCCGCCATTTTGGCGGCGATATCGCGGAAGTGCAGTGCTTTGCCATGAAAGCCGCCGGGCGGGAGATCTATTCTACCCAATCGATGAATCTGCGTTTCGCCTGCGGAGCGGTCGGCCATATCACCAGTTCATACGACATCAAACGCGGCCATCCCATGGAACGCTGCGAGGTTGCCGGTACAGAAGGCCGCCTGCTGGTGGAAGACATGTGGCGCGAGGCAACGCTCTATCCGGCGGATTCGTGGGTCAAACAGGTCTATACCAATCCGGTTTTCGGAGGTTATGGGCAGTTCTTTGACACGTTTGCCGAACGGATCGCCACATTTGTCCGGGAAGTCGCAGCCGGCGTGAAACCGGCCGATATCGACGGCAGCGGCCGCGACGGCCTGGAAGCCAGCCGGGTGATCCACGCGGCAATCGAATCGATCAAACGCGGCGGCCAGCCGGTCGCCGTAGCCGAGATCATCCGGTAGGCGGCGCAGAGTCCAATAGCCGGATCATCCGGCAGACAGGGGGATTCAAACTTCATGAATGCGAATATGACGCTGGCGTCAGATTATTTTGATGCGGACGAATTCCCGCTGCAGGTGATCAAGAATGAGCATCACGGCACAACCAATCTGCATCGCCATGAATTCTTCGAGCTGGTATTTATTGATCACGGCGTAGCGCTGCACAGCCATGAAGGGAAAACCCAGATTTTAACGGCCGGCGATGTGTTTATTATCTTTCCGGGTGAAGTGCACAGTTACATCAGCGCCAATAATACCGGGCTATATAATTGCCTCTTCATGGCCGAGGCGTTTGCCGGGCTGGAAAAAGACCTGGAATCGGTGCATGAACTGGACTGGCTTGTCAACCGGCAGCCGCGGACTGTTTTCGAACGGGTGCATGCCGGCTTGACGGAACAGCAGGAATTGGTTCTGGTTCTGGAGCAAATCATCTGGGAGAAACTCAATCGCCCTATCGGCTGGGCTCTGAAGCTTAAATCACTGCTGTTGTCGGTTTTTGTGATATACGCGCGCCTGTGCGGCAAACGCCAACTGAGCAACAGCGAGGTCAACGCCAATTTTCGCCAGATCATCAAAGCGGTTACCTTTATTGAACAACATTACAATCAAGAAGTGGCTGTCGATGATATGGCACGCGCAGCCGGCTTGTCCGTCGGGTATCTGTCGCGTCAGTTCAAGAGCTTTCTGGGAACATCGCCGTCTGAGTATGCGCGGAATTTTCGTATTGCCAAGGCTGCCGAGCTGCTGCGGATGAACGACAAATCGGTTGCCGACGTAGCGCGGGAATTAGGCTTTGGCGACATCGCGCTGTTCTCCAGGCAGTTCCGTCAGGTGACCGGCGTTTCACCGACCGGTTTTCGGAAAAATCAATAAACGGATGCTCCGGGGAACGATTGCTTCCGCGGAACAAAGCCGGAAAAATCAAAAAGGATCTCAACGGGGATCCATAAATCAGGAGGATAAGGAAATGGCATTAAAAATCGGTCTGGTCGGCATGGGCGGCATAGGGAATACGCATGCCGACGTATACAGCAAGGATGACCTGGCGAATCTGGTAGCCGTCTGCGATGTCAAGCAGGACCGCGCCGATGCCGCTGCCGAAAAATACGGCGTGCCGGCGTATTATTCGCTGCAGGAAATGCTGAAGGCAAAACCGGAACTGGAGATCGTCGATGTGACGACATCCGGCTATGAAAACGGCAGCTGGCATTATGTGCCGGTCATGGAGGCATTGACGGCCGGCAAGCATGTCCTCTGTGAGAAGCCGATTTCCAATGATGTCCGCGAAGCCCGGGAAATGGTGCGTTTTGCCGCCAGTCAAAACCGTTATCTGGGCTGCAACCTGAACCACTTTTTCACCCAGCCGGCCTCGCGCGGCGAACAGCTGATTGCCGACGGCAAGATCGGCGAGCCGGTTTACATCATTCATAAAATGGGCTTCAACGGCGGCGAAGCCGGTTACGGCGGCGTAGGCTCCCTGCGCTGGCAGCGGCCTTACTCGCATTTGAAAGCGTTTTTGGCTCATCCTTTCTCGGTCATGCGTCATTTCGGCGGCGACATCACCCATATCCAGGCTTATCTGAATAAGCCCGGCGTCCGTAAAACCGCCGACGACCTGATGTATTCCATCAACAGCATCCATGTCCGTTTTGAGAACGGCAGCACCGGTTATCTCTTATCCCAGCGCGGCGACGCCATGTTCGGCCTGGGCGGCTGGTGGAGCTTTGAGATGGCCGGCACCAAAGGAACTTTTGTTATTGAGAATTGTGTGGAGAAGCTTTATTACTGGGATGCGGAAGCTCCCAAGAGTTCAATGGCCACTCCGGAACCCAATGAAGTGCTCGATACCGGCATAACCGATTTCGGCGCGACCTTCCCGGCCCGCATCCACGCGTATCTCGAAGATGTGACCAATCAAGTGCCGCTTGAACTGCTCCGCGCGTCAGGCCGCGACGCCCTGGCAACGCTGGAATACACATTCGCCGCGATCCGCTCCTTTGAAGAAGGCGGAACGGTCGTCCGTCCGGAACCGCTGCCCAATTTGCACGGGGACATCTACAAGCCGATTTAAGGAAAAATGATGACAAAGAAGACCAGAACCCCCAACTTTTTACTGCTGGTCGCCGATCAGCACCGCTGGGATTGTGTCGGCGCTGCCGGCCGTCTAGCTATCCAAACGCCCAATCTCGATCGGCTGGCAGCGGAAGGCGCTTTTTTCGAACAGGCTTATACGCCGATTCCCGTTTGCGCGCCGGCCCGGCAGGCTTTACTGTCCGGGCTGGCGCCGGACGAGCTGGGCGCGCTGTGGAATCCGGATTTCCTGCCGACGCCGACGCTGGCGCCGGACGACGGCTTTTATACGGCGGTATTGGCGCAAGCCGGTTACTGCTGCTCCCTGATCGGTAAATGGAATACTTCGCTGACTCACCGGCCCGCCGATTTCGGATTTAAAAATCACATTGATTACAGTGAGTACAATCGCCTGCTACAGGAAAAATACCCGGATCTGGCTTACCATAACGGTTGGTTTGGCGAGCCGAGTCCGGTCGCGCTCGAGGACAGCAAGACTCATTGGGCGGCGCGCGAAGCGTGCAGGCTGATTGAAGAAAGCAGCCGGCGCGATGAAGCGTGGATGGTCCGCGTTGACTTTTCGGATCCGCATCTGCCATGCCATCCCTCGGAACCGTTTGCTTCATCTGTCGATCCGGACAGTTTGGAACCCTGGGACAGCTTCGGCGACACACTGGACCATAAACCGTATATTCAGCGCCAGCAAATTGTCAACTGGCATCTGGAAGGACGGTCTTGGGACGACTGGCGATCAACGGTCGCCTGCTATTATGCCATGGTCGGGCAAATCGACGACGCGGTCGGCCTGATGCTTAAAAGATTGGACGAACTCGGCTTGCGGCAGGATACGGTCGTCATCTATACGACCGATCACGGCGACTTGTGCGGCGGTCATGGTATGTTGGACAAGCATTATGTTCTTTATGACGATGTAACCCGGGTTCCTTTAATGATGAGCTGGCCGGAACATATCGCTGCCGGGCAGCGTATCCCCGAATATGTTTCCAGCTGCCTGGATATTGGCGCGACAATCGGCTCCCTGAGCGGGCTGCCGGCTGTAAAACCGGGCCATGGCCGGTCCCTGGCTCCTCTGCTGCAAGGGGTGCGGCAGCCGGAACGCGATTTTGCCGTATGCTCCGGCAACGGGCAGCAATTCGGCCTTTATACCCAGCGCAGCATCCGTACCGCGGAATGGCTGTATGTCTGGAACCTGACCGATCATGATGAATTATACGACATCGGCAAAGATCCCGGCCAGAAAATCAACCGGGCCGACCAGCCTGAGCTTCAGGATGTGATCCATGGCTTGCGCTGCCGGTTGTACGCCGAATTGATCCGCCGCGGCGACCCTTTTGCCCGAAGCGGCTGGCTGAAAGGCCAACTGCTGGAAAATAGAAAAATTTGAGGAGAACAGGTATGAAAAAAGCACTCGTTATCTTTATGGTCCTGATCATGGCGATGACCGGCCTGATTTCAGGATGCCAGACCGGCGCGGCAAATGCCGGCGGCTCTGTGACGCTGAAATTCGTCCGCATCGGCAATGACGAAGCAGAAGCCAATTATTGGAAACGGCTGATTAAGGATTTCAATGCCAAAAATTCCGGAATCGTCGTCGAGTATGACGATGCGGCCATCGGCGAAGCTATGGAGACCAAGCTGAATTCGATGTTCAGCGCCGGCATGGGTCCGGATATTATCGGCCATGGCATCATGTCGGTCGCGGCCCGCGCCGAAGCAAAGAATTACCAGCCCATCACCAAGTATTTTAACGAATGGGAAGGTAAAGACGATTTGATGGCCAGCGTATTGGCCAACGGAACCTATAAAAATGAAATTTACGGCCTGGCCTATTCAACGACGCCGTTTGTCTTCGCTTATCGGAAGGACATGTTCACGACGGCGGGGCTGGATCCGGAAAATCCGCCGGCAACCTGGGACGAATTAAAGGCGGACGCCCTGAAACTGACCGTCAAGGACAGTTCCGGCCAAATAACCCAATCCGGTTTTGCTTTCCCCAAATCCGCCGGCAATTTTGTCGAGTTCGATACACTGGTTTTCGGCAACGGCGGCTTATTCTATGACAAAGACGGTAACCCGACATTAAATACGGCCGACAAGGTTGAAACACTGGATTTCCTGGCCAGCTTCGTCAATGATGTCGGCATTCCCTACAACAGCAACGAAACCAATCCTTTTGTCGCCGGCACGGCTGCCATGACCCTGATCAACAACGTCGCGCTGACGCCGATGCTGAAGAATGCCGATTATCAAGGAAAAATCGGCATCGCCCTGCCGCCGTCCAACAAGGAGTCCGCTACTTTCTGCGGCTGCAACATGCTGTTTATCGGCGGCGACTGCAAGAACCCGGATCAGGCGTTTAAATTCATCGCTTTTGCGCTGACGAAAGAGGAAGTGCTGACCCGGGCGAAAGAACTGAATATTCCGGTTACCCGCCAATCGCAGGTCGACGCTTTTGTCGCTCTGGATCCGATGAATAAAATCCGCTCCGAATGCGTAGCCAAAGGCATCGGCATGCCGCGGACCACTTGGGCCGCTTCGTTCCAGAAGGTCAGAAATGATCTGGTGCAGCAGGTTCTTTATTCGAAAAAACCGGCTGCGGAAGCTTTGGCCGCCGCACAGCAGACTTTGGAAAATGAGATCGCAGCGGATTAATGATGAAATCGGGTCAACGGACATCCGCGGAACATAAAAAGAACCGACGCAGGTTGGGCGGCGACGCGCGCGCCGCCTACCTGCTTATTCTGCCGTTTTTTCTTTTCTTTACTTGTTTCGTTCTTTATCCTCTACTGCAAAATTTTTGGAATAGCCTGACCAGCTATAATCTGGCTGAGCGTTCTTTCATCGGCCTGGCAAATTACCGCCGGCTGCTGGAGGACGCCAGCTTTTTGCATGCGGTGCGCAACACCCTGGTCTATGCTTTATTTTCCATCGCTCCGCTGATGCTTTTGGGCTTTATCGCCGCGCTCAGCGTCGACGGCCGCGGCCGGGCGATCGTGGCGTGCCGGGCCGTGCTGATTTTTCCCTATGTCTTGTCGATGGTCTCGGTTTCCATGATTTGGCTTTATATGTTCGAGCCGGCATCCGGCATTTTCAATAAATTCCTCAATTTCTGCGGCCTGCCCGGCAGCGACTGGCTGTTTGATGAAAAACTGGCGCTGCCGTGCCTCGTCATCATGAATATCTGGAAAAATATCGGTTATGTGATGATGATCGATCTGGCCGCTTTGCAAGGTGTGCCGCAGAGCTTATATGAAGCGGCGCGCGTGGACGGCGCCGGATCGTTCCGACGGATCCTGCACATTACGCTGCCGGCCATCCGCCCGGTCAGCTACTTTTTGCTGGCGACGCTGTCGATCGAGTGTTTCAAGACGTTCGAGCAAGTCCGGATCATGACCAACGGCGGCCCGGTCGACGCGACGACGACAATCACCCACCAGATCTATATGAGAGCTTTTTCCGAGTTTAAAATGGGCTATGCTTCCGCGATGTCGGTTGTCCTTTTTATCATGGTCCTGATTGTAACCTTGATCAATCTGCGGATCGGCGGTCAATTAGCCGATCCGGGAACGGAGTCCTGACATGCGGCGGAAGGTGTTTCAATGGCGGCGATTGCCGGGAATCCTGATTCTGGTTGTCTTTCTTTTGGCGGCCGGATTTCCGTTCCTGGTCATGTTGTCGGTTTCGCTTCAGGATATGGACCAGATTTATGCTTCGGGCCTGTCCTTATGGCCTGATCCCCTGGTTTGGGATAATTATCGCCGGGCTCTGACCGGCGGCAGCTGGCTTCGTTATCTGGGCAACAGCTTCTATGTGGCCGGCGTGGCGACGGCGATCAGTCTATTCATCAACGCCATGACCGGTTATGCTTTTGCCAGAATCCGCTTCCCTTATCGCCGGGCTCTGTTTATTCTGGTTTTGGCCGGCATGATGATCCCGACCCAGGTGACCTTGGTGCCGCTGTTCATCATGATCCGTCATTTTCCCCTGGCCGGCGGCAACAACCTGCTCGGACAGGGCGGCACCGGCTTGGTCGACACGCTGACGGGGCTGATCTTGCCATATGCCGCCGGTTCTTTCGGCGTCTTTATGTGCCGGCAGTTTTATGTCCTTTTCCCGGCTGAATTGGATGAAGCGGCGAAAATAGACGGCTGCAGCCGGTTCGGCGCCTTCATATCCATTTATTTGCCTTTATCGGCGCCGGTGCTGGGCGCTCTGGCGGTCTTGAAATTTACCGGCGCCTGGAACGAGTATACCTGGCCGCTGGTTATGACGAATACCGGGTCGGATCGCATTACAACCGTTCAACTGGCCTTGACCCGTTTTCGCAATGAGGGAGAGATCTTTTGGAATCAGCTGATGGCGGCGACTCTGACATCGACTCTGGTGATTCTGGCGGTTTTTTTATCCATGCAGAAATATTTCGTCAGCGGGCTTCTGGCCGGCAGCATCAAGGAGTAATCCGGTTATACGGATTACCAGTTCTGTTCTAAAATCAGGTTGCCGATATCGTCGGCCATTTGCCGGCGCGAAGGTCCGAAACTCTCGTCCGGGTCGGACAGGTGCTGTAAAGCGGCGGCCAATACCGGCGATTGGAAGCGGCTGCCGGCAAGCAGTGCCGGCAATTCGGCGATCATATCGCTGTCCAGGGCATCCGAATACACTTTGACCTGCCGGACTATCCCTTTGTCGATCCGAAATCCCAATTGCACTAAACCCCAATCGAATTTACGCTCCACCGCGGCATCGAAAGTTATGGATTCGCCATATCGCCATTCCCAGGATGCATAATGGGCATATAGCTCTTTAAGACGGGTATCGGAACGGTATACCGTGTCGTCTGTCCGGAGGATGTCGTTCCCATCGCCCCCGGAAGCGCCAAAATGCCGGATAAAGGCTTGTTCCATAGCCTGATCCAGCGAAGCGACGGTTATTTCGGGATTCAGGACCTGCAAATTCGTGATGCGCGACTGGACTGAACTGACGCCCTTCGCCTGCAGCTTCGCCGGCGAAACGGTGAGATAACGGGCGACGCGGCTGAACTCGGAATGGACCAGCAGCGTGCCGTGGTGCAGACCGACCGCTTTGCGCAAGCTGAACGCGTTGCCGGAAAACTTGAGCCCGTTGGCCAGAATATCATTGCGGCCGGAACGTTCGGCTTGGATGCCCTGGCTGGCGACAGCATCTAAAATCATATCGAAATTGCGATCCAGATTGAACCGGCTGCGCGGCAGGATCAAAGAAAAATTCAAGTTGCCCAGATCGTGGAACACGGCGCCGCCGCCGGTGCTGCGTCTGGCCAGCCGACCGCCTTCGGCCTCGAGCCGGCCGGTCAGGCATTCGGCCCAGGCATTCTGATTACGGCCGATGACGACCGTATTGTCATTTTGCCAGAGATAAAGAATGGCTTGCAATCCGGCATCCGGATCCTCGCGGTCCGGCGACGGGTTATGCCGAGTCAGATATTCCATCAGATATTCTTCCAGGGCCAGATTAAACCAGGGATCGTGCCGGGTGGCACGAACGATAAGCATACGGGTCATAGCATCCTCCTGAATGCCTGCGGCAAAAACTTAAACAAGCAGGACATGGGCTTGTCTGGCTGCCTTTTGGTAATCGTCCGGTAGCGGCTGATCGCTGATCAGAGCGTATAAATTTTGCAGACGCGCAAAGGTATAGGGCATGCCGGTATTGATCTTGCTGGAATCGATCAGCATGACAACCTGCCTGGCCCGGTGGACGATCAGCCGTTTCAGTTCCGCTTCATAATAATCACCGCAGGTGAATCCGTTGTCCAGCGAAAACGCGCTGGCGGCGATGAATGCCAGATCGATATTCAAGGATTTGACATATTCTGTAGCGTTAAATCCTGAAAGCGTCAGCGTATCACGATTCAACTGGCCGCCGGTCAGGTTTATTTTGACATTTGGATTTTTTACCAGCTCCAGGGCGATATTCGGCGCCGGCGTCAGCACAAAAAGATTCAGGTCCGGCAGCCGCTGAGCCAGGCACATGCAGGTCGTTCCGGAATCGATATAGATCGAGCGGCCCGGCGAAACCAGCGTGACGGCTTTATCGGCTATGCTCAGCTTGGCCACCGTATTCTCGGCTTGCCGTTGAGTATAAGCCGCTTCCTTGAGCATCGATAAGTGGGCCAGGGATTTGGCGCCGCCGCGGATTCGGACGATGCGCCCCTGATGTTCCAGATATTCAAGATCGCGGCGCAAGGTCATGCTGGAAACATCGGGATAGCGAAGTTCCAGTTCCTGAAGCCGGACTTCGCCTTTGGATTGGATATATTGATTCATATCATCACGTCGATCGACTGGCATAATTTACCTCCGGATAACAAGACGAAAAAGTATGTTAACTTTACAAGCGTTTTCATCATAACACAGCCCTTTCCAGAATACAAGAATCGGCGATGAAATGAAAAATATTGTGCGAATGCCTGAAATAAAGGCGTTTCAAGAATCAGCCGCGATGATTGGCATCGGGAAGATCAACAGAATATGTTAAATTTAAAGATGATAATTTCGTGAGAATATTTAACATATATCTGTTAACAATGAACAGATATATGCTATAATTGAACAGAAATAATGGATCCAGGCAACAGACAGGACCGATGGACCTTATTATCCGATCTGTTATATAGCCCCGGGCAGTTGGGCAGAGGAGGCAAAATGAAAACCAAAGCAGTCAGACTCTATGGAAAAGAAGACTTGCGGCTGGAAGAATTCGAATTGCCGTCGATTAATGATGGCGAAATCCTGGCTAAAATCATATCCGACAGCATTTGCATGTCATCGTACAAAGCGGCCATGCAGGGCGCCGACCATAAGCGGGTGCCTAAGGATGTGGCGACCAATCCGGTTATCATCGGCCATGAATTCTGCGGCGAGATTGTTAAAGTCGGCAGCCGCTGGGCTGATCAATTCAAGGCGGGCGACCGCTTCTCGATTCAGCCGGCCATCAATGATCCGGCCAACGTATATGCCGCTCCCGGCTATTCCTTTGCCCACATCGGCGGCGCGGCCACCTATATCATTATCCCGGAAATCGTCATGGCGCGCGGCTGCCTGCTCCAATATAAAGGCTCGGCTTTCTATTTCGGCTCTTTGTCGGAACCGATGTCCTGTATTGTCGGCGGTTTCCATGTTAATTACCACACCACGCCGGGCAGCTATCAGCATCATATGGGTATTGTCGAAGGCGGCAACATGGCTTTACTCGCCGGCGTAGGCCCGATGGGCCTGGGCGCCATCGATTACGCGATCCATAATCCGCGCCGCCCCGCCCTTCTGGTGGTAACCGATATCGACGAAAACCGTCTGGCCCGCGCGGCGTCGCTCTATACGCCGGAAGAAGCCGCCCGCAACGGCGTCCGGCTGATTTATGTCAATACCAGCGGCGTGGAAGATGTTCCGGCGAAACTGCTTGAACTGGCCGGCGGCAAAGGCTATAACGACGTTTATGTTTACGCGCCGGTAGCCGCTGTCGTCGAACAGGCCGGAAAGATTCTCGGTTACGACGGCTGCCTGAACTTCTTTGCCGGACCGACCAATCCCGCTTTCTCGGCTCCTTATAACTTCTATAATGTCCATTACAATAGCACTCACGTCGCCGGCAACAGCGGCGGCACAACCGAGGATCTGATCGAGGCTCTCGATATGATGACCCGCGGCGTCGTGAATCCGTCATCGATGATTACCCATGTCGGCGGCCTGGACAGTGTTGTGGAAACCACACTGAACCTGCCGAAGATTCCCGGCGGCAAAAAACTGATTTATACGCAGATCAGCATGCCGTTGACCGCGATTGCCGATTTCCGCAAGCTGGGCGAAACCCAGCCGGTCTTCCGGCATCTGGCCGATCTGGTTGAAAAGAACAACGGTCTCTGGAATACGGAAGCCGAACAATATCTGCTGGCTCACGCCACAGCTATTTAAGGAGGCCGGACATGGCAAATTTAGAGTGGATTGAAAACGCCGGCGGCGTCAACCGCGC
>CAYRWC010000033.1:0-14261 GCA_964427795.1 uncultured Oscillospiraceae bacterium
GCGAGCATCGGATTTGACGCTTTGGAAATTCACGGCGCGCATGGCTACCTCATCGACTGTTTCCTGAATCCTTATTCCAATGTTCGTACCGATGAATATGGCGGTTCATTGGAAAACCGAGCCCGGTTCGGCTGTGAGGTCATCCAGGATGTCCGCCGCAAAGTCGGTCAAGATTATCCCGTTCTGATGCGGATGAGCGCCCGCGAGAATGTTAACGGCGGCATTGTTCTGGAAGAAGCCATTGAAGCGGCTAAACTGTATGCGGCAGCCGGGATAGATGCTCTGGATATCTCCCAGGGCTGCTATGACTCATTAGCTTACACGGTTCCGCCTTATTATTATCCACAGATGGTCAATGTCTATAACGCGTCGCAAATCAAGAAAAATGTCAGTATACCGGTTATTGTCGCCGGGCGCATCAGTTATCCGGATTTGGCGGAAGACATCCTGGCCAAGGGCAAAGCCGATTTCATTTCTTTGGGGCGGCCGCAATTGGCTGATCCGGATTATGTGAAAAAAACCATCGAGGGCAGAACCGACGAGATCGTGCGCTGTATCGCTTGCGATCAGGGCTGCGTAGGCCGGATGTTCGCCGGCTTAGGCGCCAGCTGCATCTTCCAGCCGGCAACCGGACATGAAAAAGAAGTGATTATTAAACCGGCTGAAATAAAGAAAAAGGTACTGGTTATCGGGGGCGGTCCCGCCGGCCTGGAAGCCGCTCGGGTAGCCCGGGAACGCGGTCATACCGTCGTTTTATTTGAAAAAGGCGTCATGTTGGGCGGGCAATTTGTTATGGCCGGTAATGCGCCGCATAAACAGGAATTTGGTTTTGCCGCCATGCACATGGGGTATCGCGCATATAAAGCCGGCGTTGACATTCATCTCTATACACCGGCGACCCCGGAACGGATCAAGGCCGTTCATCCCGATGTCATTATTGTCGCTACCGGTTCCGATTCAGTGAAACCGGACATTCCCGGTATGGAAAAAGGCCATGTCTTTGATGGCCGCAAGGTTATCTGCGCCGAATCATTGGTCGCTGCCGACGATGTGGTTGTTATCGGCGGCGGATTAGTTGGTCTGGAAGCGATGGAGGTATTGCTGGGGCAGGGTAAAAAAGTCACGGTTGTTGAAATGCTGGATCAAGTCGGGAACGACCTTGAAATGTATATCCGGCCTTATATGTTCGACATCATTGAAAAAAATAAGGTCCAGGTTATCACCAACGCAAAGTGTGTGGAAATCGGCGAGCATTACATTCTCATTGAAAAGAGCGGCTTCAAAGAGCGGATCCGCTGCGGCGCGGTTGTGGTAGCCGTCGGCGCTCAAAGCAATACCGAAGTTTTGGATATGGTTAAAAAGTCCGGCTGTGATTATTATGTCGTCGGCGATGCGGCGAAACCTTCGAAAGTGCTGGACGCCATATGGGGCGGCAATGAAATTGCCAGAAAGATATAGCCGGGCATAAATCCGGAGAACCATGATGCTGCAGCGCCTGTTGGAGTTGAACAGACAGCCGTCTTTATGCTAAGATCACATCAGTAAGTTCAAACCGAATGAAGCGAGGCGCTGCAGCATGGAAAAAAGTACAATTTGCGGATTGGCTCATATCGGCATCATGACCGCCGATATCCAGAAATCCATTGATTTTTATGTCAAGCATCTGAATTTTGAGTTGTTCAACCGCCAAACACCGGGGACAAGCGAACTGGCTTTTCTGCGGGTCGGCGATTGCATCCTTGAATTAATCGCGCCGGCCGACAAGACGGCTCTTGCCGGCTTGAAACCGGGGCAGGTCGATCATATTGCCTTGAAGGTCAGTGATCTCGATGCGGAAGTCGTCCGCCTGGAACGCGCCGGCATCCATTTTTTCGCGCCGGCTAAACAGATCGATCTTTTTGCCGCCGGGAGCCGTTGTATCTTTTTTGCCGGTCCTTCCGGTGAACGGATAGAATTGTTTCAGATTCTATAAACATGAGCCGTTTAGACAGGATTTTACCAACCTCGGCAGGCATCGATCCTCGGGGCATTTTTGATTTTGCCGACCAGCTGGCCAACCAGGGATGCCACTCGTTCATGGTGCTCCGGCACGGACGGGTTGCGGCGGAAGGCTGGTGGCATCCTTACCGTGAACAGAACGGCCATATGCTCTATTCGATGAGCAAGAGTTTTGTTTCCATTGCTGTCGGATTTGCGGTGCAGGAAGGCTTATTGACGCTGGATGATTTAGTCTTGTCTTTTTTCAGGCAGGAGCTTCCTTGTGAACCTTGCGAATACATGCGCCGGGTGACGATTCGCTGCCTTCTCACCATGAGTCTGGGCCATTCGGAAAATGAGCTGGATTTTATTTTCAGCAAACGACCCTGGACTTACTCATGCCTGACGGAATATCTGGATTTTGAACCGGGCAGCCGATTTGTTTACGATAACCGGGCATCCTATTTGCTGAGTGCCATCCTACAAAAACAAACCGGCATGACGGTCTTCGATTATCTCAAACCTCGCCTGTTTGATCCGCTGGGAATTTCGGACGCCAGATGGGAGAGAAATCCTCAAGGCATAAATCCCGGCGCTTTTGGCTTGAACTTGAAAACGGAAGACATCGCTAAATTCGGACAGTTTCTTTTAAATCGCGGTTCCTGGGACGGCAAACCCTTATTACGGCCCGGCTGGATCGATATGGCGGCGGCGAAACAAATCGAAACAAAGGCTGCCCAAACGGCTGCCGGACCGGATTGGCAACAGGGCTACGGTTTTCAGTTTTGGCGTTGTGTTGTGCCGGGCGCTTATCGTTGTGACGGCGCATTCGGCCAGTACTGCGTGGTGCTGCCCGATCGGGACCTGGTTGTTGCCATGACCTCCGGCAATCAGAACATGAGCGAAAACCTGCGTTTGATCTGGGATGTATTATTGCCGGCTGTTCATGAAGAGCCATATAGCGAGGACTCGGCAGATACGGATGATCAGGCGCAGCAGGAACTGTCCGCCAGGCTTTCCCATCTTGAAATTGCCGCTCCGGCCGGCATGGCATCCGATGATCAAGCTGTCCGCTATTCCGGCCGTTCTTACCACATGGCCGCCAATAATCTGGGGATAACCCGATTGGCATTTACTTTCGGCGATACGGATACCCTGACCTTGGGGTTTCACGCGAAATCGTTCACAGTGGCTATCGGCCATGGCGTCTGGCTTGAAAATGAAACCGGAATTTCTGAAGATGAATCACTGAGCTTTACCGCTGATTTTTTCAGCCGGGTTGCCTGCGCCGGCGCCTGGCTGAACGGTCAATACAGGATCAAGATGATTTATAATCTTACACCTTTTACCGACACGCTGGATTTTACATTCGACGAAGGCGGCCTGGCTGTTCATTACCGCCGCGAGCCTGCTTTGCGTAAAAACGATTTTCAGTTGATCGGCCGGCCGGCCGATTAAACTGCGAGTCGTTTAAAAGAACAGCAGGGCTGCAAATCCAACCAGCACGCCGACCGGAGGCAACATCCGGGCGAGCCGGACGGTACGTTCCGATTCACCTTTCTTGTTTTGCCAGATCGCCAACAGCGTTCCTTCTATCAGATAAAATACCAGAACCGGCTGCATGGCCGTCAGCCCCGCTGTCAGACCTAAAAGTGCTAAACCGGTTATTTCATGCCGCAGTTTGTCCGGCGCGTCTTGTGGTAATAAATGAAGCCAGTGCAGGAAAAAGCAAAACAAACCGGTGAAAATCATGGCAGCCAAATGGCTGAGCAGGAGTTCAGGCTGGAATAAGAGCCGGCCGGCAGCTGGAATGATCGTAAACAGATATAAACCGTACGGCGGCTGATTTTGATCCGCAAGAATCATGGCCCAGACCAGCAGAGAACTGAAACAGGCCAGGATCAAGCCGATCAGGATCAATACGTAAAGTTCTGGCGTTAATACGCCAAGATAGCCGGGCTGCCTGCTTTGAAGTATGCTGGAGCGGGTTGGGCTCCATAAAAAGGCTGCCAGAGCAAAATACACGGATGTTGTCAGTTCAATACGGGCATATCGGCCGGATATGGGTTCCCGGCAGTAGCGGCAGCGCCGCCCGAGCAGCAGATAGCTGAAGACCGGCACCAGATCGGCGCCGCTCAGAGAATGATGACATTTTGGACAATACGAATGTCCGCGGACGATTGTTTCATGTTTAGGCAGACGATAAATGCAAACATTTAGAAAGCTGCCGATTAAAAGACCGAACAGAGCAGCAAAAACAGTCAGGCAAGCTGTTGTATAAGGTATTGGCATGGCACGGTTCCTTCCGTTTGATAAGCGGCAATTCTTTTGACATTTTAGCATATTTTGAACTTATTTAAAGAGTGTAGTAGCGCAAAGAACCCATAACAAAACTATTGAACTAAACACATAATATTTCTATAATAATAAAGGCAGTTCGTATAATAAGATATCGAACGCATATGATCTCTTTTTCGAAATTTAACCTATTTGAGAGGGAAACGCGGATATGAAAGAAACAAAGAAAGAATGGAAGAACCCGGAGATGATTGTATTGTCGGTAAATGGGGATACCGAATATGGTAGTGGCACCTCTAACTTTGATGAAAATTACGAAAACAGTTAAATCATTTTACCTTACTGAAGGGAGAAACGCGGATATGAAAGAAACAAAGAAAGAATGGAAGAACCCGGAGATAATTGTGTTGTCGGTTAATGGGGATACCGAAAACGGAATGTCAGGCAGTAGTGATGGCTTAGATATTGGCAGCTGACAGCAATATCAAAATGACAACAAGCGAATAGCAGTGAAGAAGAAGTGATATTTTGAGCGCAATCTGCGGCATTTATGAAAAAAACAAACATCTGAATAATGAGGAAGTTCAAGCTGTATTGAAGGAGTTGGGCAAATACCACTTTGATAAAACGGGGCGCTTCACGGAAGACCCCGTTTTTTTAGGCTGTCATCAAAACTGTATAACCCCCGAATCGCTCAAAGAAACGTTGCCATATGAGGAGAAAGAAGCTTCGCTTGTCATTACAGCGGACGCAATCATAGACAACCGCGATGAGCTATTCGAGATATTTGCCACTCCTGTTGAAGAGCAGAGTATGCCCGACAGCCGTTTGATATTAAAAGCCTATAAAAAGTGGGGAGCGAAGTGCCCAGAGTACTTAGTCGGTGATTTTGCTTTCGCGATCTGGGATAAGCGGAAAAACGAGCTGTTCTGCGCACGCGATCATGTCGGGAAGCGGTCGCTTTATTATTATGATTCACCGGAAGTATTTGCTTTTTCAACACTTTTGGAACCGTTATTTAGAATCGACGGCGTAAAAAAGCGGCTGAACGAGACTTATATTGCTGATTTCCTTGCGGTTACCAGCGTGCGTCATGAACTTGGCGATGAGATGACGCTCTATGAGGATATCTTCAATCTGCCTCCCGCCTGCGCCATGATTGTTAATAAGAACGGCTTGAAAAAGTGGCGTTACTGGGAGATAAAAAAGACCAGGGAGATACATTTCGATACCGACACGGAATATGAGGAAGCTTTCAGGAAGGTTTACTCCGAGGCGGTCAACTGCCGTTTGAGGAGCGTAAAGAAAGTGGGTATTCTGCTGAGCGGCGGATTGGATTCCGGTTCAGTCGCCTGCATGGCGGCGCCGGAATTGAAAAAACGGAACGAAACGCTTTATAGCTTCACTCAAGTGCCGATGGTTGGCTACAAGGATTGGCTTCCTGAAAGCAAGCTTGCCGACGAGCGGGAATATGTAGAAGAAATTTGCGCCTGTATGGGCAATATCGAGCCGCGCTATATAACATCGGAGGGGAAAAGCCCGCTAACCGAAATAAATGAAAGACTTATCACGTTGGAGCAGCCCTATAAAACGTTTGAAAACGCTTATTGGGGTAATGCGTGCCTCCAGGCAGCGAATGATATAGGCATAGGCGTACTGTTGAGCGGACAGACCGGCAACGCCACTGTGTCATGGGGGAGTTTCAATCCCCATATGATATATTTACTAAAAAACATGCACCTGAAGACTTTTTTCAAAGAAATCAGAGCTTACTCGAAACAACATAAAACAAATTCGTTGCGGTTGACGCTTGCCGTCGGTTTTAATTTTATGCCGCGAGGAATAAAAAAGTATAGATACATGAAAAAGAACGGACAGGATTTTGCAGAGCTTCTTTCTCCGATTAATCCACAGTTTGCTAAAGCGATGAAGATCGAAAAAAGGTTTAAAATGTATAAAAATGACCCATTGTTCCTCGAACACGGAGATTCGTTTGATGAGCGCATGATGATGTTGGAAACTTCCGGATTTTCACATTTAGGCGCGATTGAAACGAAAAACTCGCTTGCATTTGGCGTGGAAAAACGCGACCCGACCAGGGACAAAAGAGTCATTGAATTCTGCATCAACCTCCCGGAAAACCAATGGGTGAGGGATGGGGAGGAACGTCGGTTTATCCGTCACGCCATGAAAGGCTATATGCCGGATATGGTGCGGCTTAATACGACTGTACGCGGGAGACAGGCGGCGGACTGGATGCAGCGAATAGCGCCCGAATGGGCCGAGGTTTACAAAGAAATGGAGACAATCGGCGATAACGAGCTTGAAAGAAAATATCTTGACATCCCGCGGATTAAGCGCTTTTTAGCCGCGAACAAAGCGCTTTCTCCCGACGACAATGACGGAACAGAAAGCGGCGTAAGGCTTCTGATCAGAGCGCTGATATTCACAAGGTTTTTACGGAGCTTTGAAGGACAAAACGAATGATCTCAGTATGTGCGCGGCAGTCGCTGATAAAGCTTCAGTTTATACCGTACAACGTCCCCAATCAGGCTTTTTGCTCGATGAGCTCGTATCCGCTATAGAAGGGAATATCGTTTATGGTAATCGATAAAAACGCAATTATTCACAAAAGGGAAGACATTGTCACAGCTCAACTGGATGGAAAGGCCGTGATGATGAGCGTCGAGAACGGCAAATATTACGGTATGGATGAAATCGCCACAGCAATATGGGAGAACATTGAAAAGCCCATCAGCGTTATACGGCTGGTTCATATTCTGACGGAAGAGTTTGATGTCTCCGAAGAGCAGTGCCAAACGGATGTCATCGTATTTTTAACAAAGCTTCGTGATGAAAATCTAATCGTGGCAAATCCATAACAAATGGGTGGTGATAATCCTGTAATCCCGCGATTTACCGCGAGGTTACAGTATTATAGATAAGATATGTTTTGAAATAGCCATTCTCTTTGCCGGCTAACGCCGTATAAGAACCTTGCTCAACAATGCGGCCGTCATCCATGACGATAATATTGTCCGCATTAACGATGGTTGACAGGCGATGTGCGATCACAACAATGGTCATACTGCCGGCAAGGTTTTCAATGGCCTCCTGTATTCTGTATTCGTTTTCAGTATCCAGCGAGCTGGTTGCTTCATCAAGCACGAGAATCTGCGGGTTTCTTAAAAGCGCTCGTGCCAGTACGATCCGCTGTCGTTCTCCACCTGACAATTTGACTCCGCTGTCGCCGATTACCGTATTCAGACCCTGTCCGGTTTTTTCAACAAATTCCCAGGCGGCCGCGAGCTTCAGCGCCTTGATAATCTGTTCTTGCGACGCATCCGGATTGAATCTTCTGAGATTTTCATCGATTGTACCGTTAAGCAGAAACGGATCCTGCGGCACATAGCCGATACATTTACGCCAGCTCCGAATATTTGATTCATCAATCGGAGTTGAATTCACACGGATATACCCCGATGTCGGCCGTATCAGACCTAATAAAAGGTCGACAACCGTACTTTTCCCCGCGCCCGATTTGCCGACAATCGCTGTCATTCCTTTATCGGGAATTGTAAAATCAAGACCGCTCAAAGTAAATCCTTCATTGTTTTTATAAACAAAACCGACATCGTTAAAGGTAACGCAAAACGAAGGCTGATTCAAGAAAGCATCATTATCCTCATTACCATAATTTTCCGCGTTTGCTTTCAGATCCGCAACGGTATCTGTCAGCGACTCGAAAGAAGGGAGCATTGACAGTACGTTTTGAAGGTTATTTTGAAAGGAGGTGAACGTCGGCCATAACTGCGCAAAGATGTATATTAAAATAAGCAGAACCGCCGGCTTAATCTGAAAATAGATAAATGAGGTATAAAACAAAACAGCGATTGCTGCCGCTGCTGCCGTTTTATACAGCATAGTCGCTTTTGTTTGGAGCTTTGTGAAATCAATCATAAAGTTTTTCGTATCTTCCGTCGTCTGTCTGATGCCGGAAATCTGATCATCTTCGATGCCGTAGCTTTTAATTTCTTTGATGCCATCCAACTGCTCGAATATTTTACTCATCAACTTTTGATTGGTAAAGCGGAGCGATTCACCGAGATCTTTTGATTTTTTTAAAATGGATTTCATACATAGAAAGATGACCGCAGCGCAGAACATAACAAATAGTGTCAGAGGAACCGACATGTACAAAGCGACAGCTATCTGAAAGGCGGACAGCATAATTTGAGAAATAATCCGCAGAAAAAATAAAGTTCCTGACGCTATGCGCGTGATTTCATTCGAAAAGGCATTGGTAAAATCGGACTTTTTTTTATCGTTGAAACAGGATAATTCCGTTTTAACGATGGCCTCAAACAAATCGTTCCGCAGATGTTTTGTATAACCTTGTACAATTGAGGTATTGAGAACAGACATTTTTCGGTTGACAACGGTTTGGATAATAATAAGCAGCAAATATATCGCCAATATGGCAACCAGCCGTGTTTTTATATCCATGGTGTTCAATAAAGCCAGGCCATCATCGACAAACGGGATTGAAGAAGCCGATTGACCTGTAATCCCCGTCGACGACAGAAGAGGAACCAGTAAAACCAAACCGATACTGCTCGTCACCCCGTCAATCAGTATAAACAATAAATTCATGATAAATTGATAACGAGAATACGCGTAAAGCTCTTTTATATATTTCATTATGATTTTCATTTGATTTTCCTGTTCATTAGGTTTTTGATGATGTTAAACGGGCGGATAAAATAGTAAAGACCGAAAAATCGATCAGGAATTTTATAGGCAGTAAATTCATTCATGGTAGGCGTCACATGCGCCATAAAATATGAATGCTTTTTTTGCAAACCGCGTTTCCATATAAATCCGTATTTTTTTATCTGCAAATATAAGGTACGTTGTTCTTCGTCCTCCTCTGCTGATTCAAAAAATGGGATACATAACAGAGAAAGCTGTCTGGCAAGCGCTGTTTCTCTCGCCTGTTCGATCAGTTCGGGATGTAGCTCAGTACCATAAAGCGCATGAGATAGAATCAGAACCTGAATCATCATATATTCTTGCTTTCGTTTAACCGACTCGTTTTGAATATAGTCCCAATCCAGCAGGTTTTCCCTGATCAACTCGGCGATGTCATTCAGCCACCGCAACCGTTTCCAGGCATGCTTTGAACCGTGAAAAACAAGATATAAAAAGTTTTCTTCAGGATTTAGAACATGGATTTTTGTACCGAATAAGTCCATGTCGCTTTTATTTGCCCATACTCTTTCAAAATCAAAACGGTCATCACTTGCTTCAAATCTCCAGTGCAGTTCGAGCTTAATGCCGCCGCTTATATATCCCAGATGATGTAATCGTTTTTTAAAATAAGCAAGCTGCTTTGGAGTCAATTCCGCAAGGGATTTATCCGGCACATACCCTAAACCCGAGAGTACGTCAACCGCCTCACTCCATTCTTTCTGATCGACTAACACGTCAAGATCTCTCGATACCCGGGACGAAACAGAATGGTAGACAGACATAGCGAGAGCGGGGCCTTTAAAGGAAATCATACGAACGCCCTGCTTTTCAAAGGCCGCGGCTATCCTGCAGAGTTCTTTTGTCAGTTTCAGTGAATTCATCGTATTCGCCGTGCATAACTGCTTTAGGTACGCTAATGCCTGTTCGTCTTTATGTATATTTTCAATTTCCATTAAATTTTTATAGACAGAAGGATAAACCCGGTGCTTTTTAACCAACCGACAGAATCGTTCCCAGTCAAGCGCCTGATCGGTCAGTTCCGCAACCGCTTTTATATCCTCAGTAGATACCGATTTCTGAGAACAAAGACAAAGCAGCTCAAGTTCAGGTAAAAATCCGCAGCTGTTGAAATAAGTGTCGGTTCGGATCATACAGTCATCCTTTCGTTTTTGACATATCTGAAAAGCGGTTTGTTATGGCATATCTATCCTGCCCGTTCCCGCCGGTCACAAATATTGTACCGCAGCGAAGCCAGGCATGCGCAATCATGTTCCCCTGCTCATTTTTAGACACGCCGAGATAAACGGTGGTTTTTTGTTTTCGCCTGCGAAGCATTTTCTTTGCGGCATAGGCCTGGACCAGACACTTGCTCTCCCAAAAAGTATGCCTGCTCATTACCCTGACCGCTGTTGAAATCCGTTTAGCCGTTGTAATATCCACACCTTGATCCGATACAGGCGTCTCCGTATTTTCTTCACCGAGAAAACGGGCTATTTTTCGGAATGGACAGATTAAAATCAGAAACCGGTAAAATCCAAGCCACCATAATGCTTCCGCAAACAATAATTTATTGTTTAGCGATAACCTAATGAACTTTTGTAATATTGTCATATTAAATCCTCTGTATTAAAGGATTGTAGATAATTCACGCGTACACAAACCAGGTAAAATATTTCTATGTATTATAGCATATAATATTCGGTTTTCTACTATTGTATTAAAGGAGCTCATTGCGCTGCCGCGTTTTTAACTGCAAACAAACGCTCTTGACGCTTCGGCAGTTGTTGTCCGGCCCATTGGTAGAATTCGTGGCTTCTTTTCCTGTCTCCTTGCTTATTGGGGGTGACCTTTTCACTGCACCGTTATACCGTTACATGATCACTGGTTAACGACACTTTTTAGCATGATTCTTTACAATCATGGGCGCTTGTGCTAAAATTTTGTAGCATTTGGAAAATTAGCACTTCTGTGCTGTTTGGGAGGATTATAAGATGGCTTCTGTGCTGGAAAAAAAAGCGGACAACGTGGTTTTACTAACCATCGATGTGACACCTGAAGCTTTTGCCGACGCCTTGCAGCGTTCGTTTAAGAAAAATGTCAACCGGTTTGCGATACCTGGCTTCCGCAAGGGCAAAGCGCCTATGGGTTTGGTTACGAAATATTATGGTGAAGGCGTTTTATATGACGACGCTATCGAGTTTGCAGCGACTCCGGCTTATACGGCGGCAATCGCCGAACACGGAATCGAGCCGGTATCGCGGCCGGAAATGGATATCCTGGATATCGGACGGGATAAAGGCATTAAATTTACCATAACTGTAACGGTAAAACCGGAGGTTACATTAGGCCAGTATCTGGGCGTTGAGGCTGTTAAACCGGAATTTCCCGTGACCGATGATGATGTGGAAAAAGACCTGATCCGCGTACAGGAACGAAACAGCCGCATGATTCCTGCCGAAGACCGTCCGGTTCAGGATGGCGACACGGCGAATATCGATTATGAAGGCTTTCTGGAAGGAAAACCTTTTGACGGCGGCAAAGGCGCGGCTTATGACCTGAAAATCGGGTCCAAATCCTTTATTCCGGGCTTCGAAGATCAAGTCATCGGCCATAATGCCGGCGAGTCTTTTGAAATCAACGTCACCTTCCCGGAAGACTACAACAGTGACGAGTTGAAAGGCAAGGCGGTTGTATTCCAGGTCAAGATCAACTCGGTAAAAATTCGCGAGCTGCCTGTGCTGGATGATGATTTTGCCAAGGATGTCAGCGAATTTGATACTTTGGCCGAATACAAGGAAAGCTTGAAAGCCAAATTGCTCGAAAACAACAATAAACGAGCTGCCGGCATTTTTGAGGAAAATGTGATCAAAGCCGTTACAGCTAATGCGGTTGTTGATATACCTCATGTCATGATCGACAATGAAATCGATCAGATGGTAGATGAACAGAAAAATCAGATGCATTACCAGGGTATCGAGCTGGAGCAATATCTGGGTTATGTCGGCCAGACTATGGATACATTCAAAGAACAGCTGCATGAACCGGCCGAAACCCGGGTGAAAACCCGCCTCGTTCTGGAAGCCGTTGCCAAAGCGGAAAACATGACGGCCGACGACACTGAAGTTGATGCTGAAATCGAGCGCATGGCAACGATGTATAATATGAAGGCCGATGATCTGAAAGCCCGGATCCCGTCAGGGGAAAGCAGCTTCATTCATGAAAGCGTCATTAGCCGTAAAACAGTTGAACACCTGACTGCCCAAGCCGTTCCGGTTGCGCCGCCTGTTGAGCCCGAAAAAGCTGAAGCCGTCGAAACCGCAGAAACAGAAGAAGCGCAGCCTGAAGATACTGCCGCGCCTGCCGCTGAAGAAAGCAAGACCGATTCGGAAAACTGAAATAAATTTTGTTTCAGTTTGTTAACAGAATCGTTATGGCCTTTTATCAGCTGATCTCATATAAATAGATATGGATAGGGGAACTGTTGCAGGTCCCCTATCGTCATATGAAAGGAGCGTTTTTATGAGCTTAGTACCAATGGTTATTGAACAGACCAATCGTGGCGAGCGGTCTTATGACATTTTTTCCCGTCTGCTGAAGGAGCGGATCATCATTCTCAGTGACGAGGTGAATTCTGTTACCGCCAGCCTGATTACCGCCCAATTGTTGTTTTTGGAAGCGGAAGACCCGGACAAAGACATACAATTCTATATCAACAGCCCGGGCGGCGAAGTCAATGCCGGCCTGATGATTTACGACACCATGCAATATATAAAAGCCGATGTACAGACAATATGTCTGGGCATGGCCGCCAGCATGGGCGCTTTCCTGCTTGCTGCCGGCACGCCGGGCAAGCGATTCGCTTTGCCTAATGCGGAGATCATGATCCATCAGCCGTCCGGAGGCGCTCAAGGCCAGGCTACCGATATCCGGATTGCCGCTGAGCATATTTTAAAAACAAAAGAGCGCTTGAACCACATTTTGGCTGAACGCAGTAAACAGCCGCTTGAAAAAGTCGCTGCCGATACGGAGCGCGATAACTGGATGTCGGCTGAAGAAGCGCTTGCTTATGGTATTATCGACCACATCATGGAAAAGAGGGCTTAAATCATGGCCGAAGGTAACGATAAAGGCAAGGGCGGCCCCCGGACCGGAACCCGCAGCGGCGGGCGGAACGGTAAAAAGCCGGCTGAAGGCGGCGATAACTACACACCGGTATGCTGCTCTTTTTGCGGCAAATCCGACAGCCAGGTTACGCGCCTGATAGCGGGCCCGGGTGTTTTGATCTGCAATGAATGTGTTGCGTTATGCAATGAAATTCTTCAGGAAGGCCAGGAAGAACAGGCGGTGGCTCACTCGGCAAGCTTGCCTGCTCTGACGGATTTAATGTCTCCGGCTAAGATCAAAGAAGCCCTTGATCAATACGTTATAGGCCAGGAACGAGCCAAAAAGGCTTTATCAGTTGCGGTTTATAACCATTATAAAAGGGTTTTTGCGGATTCAGGGAACAAAAAGAAGGATACTAAAGCCGGTGCCGCCGAAGAAGTAGAGCTGACAAAAAGCAACATTCTGCTGATCGGTCCGACAGGCAGCGGCAAAACGTTATTGGCTCAGACACTGGCCCGTATCCTGGACGTTCCGTTTGCCATGGCCGACGCGACGGCATTGACGGAAGCCGGTTATGTCGGCGAGGATGTTGAGAATATTTTGCTGAAGCTGATACAAAACGCCGATTTCGATATTGAGCGCGCCCAGCGCGGCATTATTTATATCGATGAAATCGACAAAATCACGCGCAAATCGGATAATCCTTCCATTACACGTGATGTCAGCGGTGAAGGCGTTCAACAAGCCCTGCTGAAAATACTGGAAAGCACGGTTGCCAATGTTCCTCCGCAAGGCGGCAGAAAACATCCGCATCAGGAATTTATCCAAATCGACACGACGAATATCTTGTTTATTTGCGGCGGCGCTTTTGACGGACTGGAAAAAATCATACAGAATCGGATCGGCAAGAAATCGATCGGATTTGGCGCTGTTGTGGAAAGCCGCAAAGAGAAAGATGTCGGTGAAATTCTTGCGAAAATCATGCCGCAAGATTTATTGAAATTTGGTTTGATACCGGAATTTGTCGGGCGGCTGCCGGTTGTCGTTTCTTTGGAAGGCCTTAGTGTGGGAATGGTACCCACACCAGTGGTGGGCTATGCCACCATGAAACTAAATGTAGATGCAGGAGT
>CAYRWC010000034.1:0-11216 GCA_964427795.1 uncultured Oscillospiraceae bacterium
GACCGCTGCGACCATATGATCGACACGCATACGGCTGTCGGTTTCAATGTTTACAGCCGGTATGCGGCGCGCTCGGGCGACGAAACCAAGACGATCTTCGTATCGACAGCCAGTCCATTCAAATTCAGCGGCGCCGTCGGCGACGCCCTTTTCGGCGGCGGTTATAACCGCGGCCGCAGCGAGGAGAAGCTGTTGCAGGAATTATCGGCGGAAAGCGGCATGGAAATACCGGCTGCGCTGACTAATTTGGGACAGCGGCCGGTACTGCATAAACGTCTGATCAGCAAAGAAGCCATGCGCGAAACAGTCCTTGAAATCCTGACGGCTGAAACGCCGGCAGCCGTGCCGGCCGAGCCGACGGCAGAAAAAACCGTTCCGGCTGTTTCGGCCGAAACGGATGCCTGATGTTCTAAACGCGATAAACGATAACGGTTAATCGGCAACAAGGATTATTCTGCAATATGGGTTAATCAGCTGTTGTGGATGCTGGCTAAATTTAAGCCGGCATTGCGTTCCAGCGCCCATTGGATAGCCCAGTCCGATTCGAACAGCAAGACCGGCTGATCATCTTTATCCATGACCAACATGGTCGTACTCGTCGTATTCAGCTTTTTCGGATCAGGCATCTTGCCGTCTTTGGCGGGTAAAATCCAGCGGGCATAACGGTAATTCAATCCGGTTTGACGGATTTCAACCCCGTATTCGGCGCGCAGTCGATAATCCAGAACATCCAGCTGCAAGATGCCGACAACGCCGACAATATAGGTTTCCGTGCCGATATCCGGCTGTTTGTATACCTGGATGGCGCCTTCCTCAGCCAATTGATCGATCCCTTTCAGGAATTGTTTGCGTTTCATGGAATCGACCGGAGAAACACGAGCGAAATTTTCCGGCGGGAAAACGGGAATATCTTCGAAACGCAGAGAACGGTTTCCCTCAACCAGCGTATCGCCGATCTTGAACAGACCGGGATCGAAGATGCCGATTATATCTCCGGCATAGGCCGTTTCCACCATGCTGCGTTCCTGGGCCATGAATTGCTGGGGCTGCGCCAGGCGGACCGGCTTATTCTGCCGGACATGCCGGACTTCCATTCCTTTTTCAAACCGGCCGGAACAAATGCGGATAAAAGCCATTCTGTCCCGGTGGTCCGGGTTCATGTTGGCCTGGATTTTGAAGACAAAGCCGCTGAAAAAGTCGTCGGAAGGCCGGACAGGCCCTTCGCTGCTCATCCGCGGCACCGGAGCCGGAGCCATAGCCAGAAATTCGTTTAAAAAAGCTTCGACGCCGAAGTTGGTTATCGCGCTGCCGAAAAAGATCGGCGAGAGCTCGCCGGACAGAACTTGCTGCAGATCGAGTTCGTCGCCGGCAATATCCAGCAGCTCGATATCGGACATCAGCTGTTCCTGATAACTTTTGCCGATGACATCGGCCAGCTTCGGGTCATCGAGGCTGGTGACATTGACTTTAACCATGCTGGCGCCATGATCGCCCTTGCTGTTGTCGAAAATTTCGATCCGGTTGTACTTGCGGTTATAAACGCCTTTAAAATCGCCGTGGATGCCGATCGGCCAATTGATGGGCACCGAGTGAATGCCCAGCACTTTTTCCAGTTCATCCATCAAATCAAACGGATTTTTCGCCGCCCGCTCCATCTTGTTGATAAAGGTGAATATCGGAATACCCCGCTGGCGGCAAACCGTGAACAGCTTGATCGTCTGGGCTTCGACGCCTTTGGCTCCGTCGATCAGCATGACGGCGGCATCGGCGGCGCAAAGCGTGCGGTATGTATCTTCGGAGAAATCCTGATGTCCGGGCGTGTCGAGGATATTGATGCAGAATCCGTTATATTCAAATTGCATAACCGAGGAGGTAACGGAAATGCCGCGCTGTTTTTCGATTTCCATCCAGTCGGAAGTGGCATGGCGGTTCGACTTGCGTGCTTTAACCGTGCCGGCGAGATGAATCGCGCCGCCATAAAGCAGCAGTTTTTCGGTCATGGTTGTTTTGCCGGCATCCGGATGTGAAATAATAGCGAATGTTCGGCGTCTGGCGACTTCGGATCCCAGGCCTTGACTCATAATGGTCCCTCCCTGTTAACGGATAAAACAGCCCTGATAGTATAGCAGGTTTTAAAACGCCGCGCAATGAAAAGGAGACCGGCGAAAACCGGTCCCCTGTTATTGGGTGTCGGATGAACAGCCGAAACGCCGGCTTTTATTCCTGGATGCCGGGAATGACCGGCAAATTAGCCAGACTTTGGTTCAATTCGTCGTCGGTCGGCGTATAATCGACCATTTCGCCGGCTTGATACTGCATATAAGCCGACATATCGAAATAACCGGTGCCGGACAAGCCGAACAGGATCGTTTTCGCCTCGCCGGTTTCCTTGCATTTCAAAGCTTCATCAATAGCCGCGCGGATCGCGTGGCTGGATTCGGGAGCGGGGAGGATGGTCTCATATTTGGCAAACAGCGTCGCGGCGTCAAAAACGCTCTTTTGGCCGACGGCGCGAGCTTCGTTGAGATAGCCGTCATGATAAAGCTTGCTCAGGATCGGCGACATGCCGTGATAGCGCAAGCCGCCGGCATGAATCGACGAAGGCTTGAAATCGCAGCCCAGCGTGTACATGCGGGCCAGCGGCGTGATGCGGCCGGTGTCGCAGAAATCATAGGCGTAGCGGCCGCGGGTCATAGACGGGCAGGATGCCGGTTCGACAGCGATAAAATAGGGATTGGCTTTTCCTTGCAGCTTATCACCCATAAAGGCGCTCATCAGGCCGCCCATATTGGAACCACCGCCGGCGCAGCCGATGACGATGTCCGGGTACTCGCCGATTTTCTCCATAGCCAACTTGGACTCAAGGCCGATAATGGATTGGTGTAAAAGAACCTGATTGAGAACGGAGCCCAGGACATAACGACAGTTCGGCGTTTTAACAGCCCGTTCGACAGCTTCGGAAATCGCGGTGCCGAGGCTGCCGCCGGAGGTCGGATCTTTGGCCAGCATCATCCGGCCGACTTCCGTCGTGTCGCTGGGGCTGGCGATGATGTCGGCGCCGAACGTCTCAATAACGGCTTTGCGATAAGGCTTTTGCTGGAAAGATATTTTTACCATAAAAACGGTCAGGTCGATGTTGTAATAAGCGCAGGCCATGGACAAAGCCGTGCCCCATTGTCCGGCGCCGGTTTCTGTCGTCAGGTGGGTGATGCCCTGCTGTTTGGCATAGTATGCTTGGGCAATGGCGGAATTCAGCTTGTGGCTGCCGGATGTGTTATTGCCTTCGAATTTGTAATAAATTTTTGCCGGCGTTCCCAGCGCTTTTTCCAGGTTATAAGCCCGGATCAGCGGTGAAGGCCGGAACATCTTGTAGAACTCCCGGACGCCTTCGGGGATATCGATATAACGGTTGGTTGAATCCATTTCCTGGCGGCACAGTTCCTCGCAGAAAATCGGAAACAAATCTTCGAGATGAGCCGGCTTCATGGTGCCGGGATTGATGAACGGATCATGCTGTTCTTTCATATCGGCGCGCATATTATACCACTGACGCGGCATCTCGTCTTCGGTCAGATAGGTGCGATAAGGAATCTTGCTCATAGTGTGGCTCCTTTCATTTGCGCCTCGGCGCCAGGTGTTAATTGCCGCATTCGATACTGATCGTATTGAATGTTTCCAGCAAATCGGTTACTTGCATGGCTGATTTTTCCGGCCCGCTGCGGTCGATGATCGAACGGCCTTCGTGCATCATGATCAGCCGGTCGCCATATTGCACGGCGAATTTAAGGTTGTGGGTCACCATCAGGGTTGTCAGTTTTTTCCGGCGGACGATCTGATCGGTCAGAGCCATGATCGTTTCGGAAACCCGCGGATCGAGGGCGGCGGTATGCTCATCGAGAATTAAAAGCTGTATATGGGGCAGGGTGGACATAACCAGCGCCAGAGCTTGACGCTGCCCGCCGGACAGGGAACCGACAGGCGTCATCAGCTTGTCTTCAAGGCCAAGATGCAGGGGTTCCAGCAAGGAGCGGTATAAATCGATCCGGCGTTTGTTGATGCCGGGCTTCAATCCGTAACTTTTCTCCTTGTTGTCGGCGATGGCCAGATTTTCCAGGATCGACATCGACGGACAGGTTCCCTTGGCGGGATCTTGAAAGACGCGGCCGATAAAGGATGAACGCTGGTATTCCTTCATTTTGGTGATATCCCGGTCATCCAGGCCGATGCGGCCTTGATCGAGCGGAATGCTGCCGCAGATTAAATTGAGGATGGTTGTTTTGCCGGATCCGTTGCTGCCGACGATCGATACAAACTCGCCGGTGGGAACCTGCAGGGAGAAATGGTCGAAAACGGCGGATTCATTAACCGAACCGGCATTATAAGTTTTACTGATCTGATCAATGTTCAGCATGCCGCACCCCGCCTTTCTTAAACTGATAATTCAACACCAGCGCGATGACAAAGAGGACAGCCTGGATCAGCTTCATGTCCGAAGCGGCAAAACCCAAGGCAATCGCGCCGGCAATGCAGCATTTATAAAGAATCGATCCGATCAGAACCCGGCTGGTTGCTCCGGGGAAACGCAATTTGCGGAACAAGCTGGTGCCGATGATAACCGAAGCCAGACCGATGACCATTGTGCCGGTGCCCATGGTCACATCAAAGAAACGCTGTTGCTGGCAAAGAATCGATCCGGAAAGCGCGACAAAACCGTTAGCCAGAGCCAGACCGAGGATTTTCACGGTGCCGGCGTCACGGGCGACCGCGGTCACAACCTGGACATTGTCGCCGGCAGCGCGCAGCAGGGTGCCGGATTGGGTTTTCATATACCAGTCGAGAAGCACTTTCATCAGCAGCGCCAGCAGAAAGACAATCAGCAGCACGGTGTAAGGGGCCAGGGCCGGCGGCAGCAAGGCGGCCAAACCGCTGTTGAAGATCGTCGGCTGATTGAAGATCGGCAAATTGGATTTGCCGTCGGCGATCCGCAGATTCACGGAGTAAAGCGCGGTCATAACCAGGATGCCGGAGAGCAGATCGGTTATTTTCAACCGGACATGGAGCAGGCCGGTAATCAAGCCGCCTAAGACGCCGCAAAAGAAAGCGGCGATCAAAGCCAGCCAGGGCGATACGCCCCGGGTGATCAGAATGGCGGTAACCGCGGCGCCCAGCGGGAAAGTACCGTCAACCGACAGATCCGGAAAATGCAGGATGCTGTAGGTGATGTACAAACCCAGTGCCATAATGCCATAAATCAGGCCTTGTTCCAGAATTCCGATTAAAAGGGCGATCATGTTTTACTCCTTGCCGAGATCGGTCGCTTTATCCTGATAATCGGCCGGCAGCTGAACGCCGAACCGACTCAGGACTGTGCTGTTATAAAAAGGCTTTGAGTCTTTAATGGTTTCAAACGGAATATTTTCGATAGCCGTGCCCTTCAGGACCGACGCGGCCATTTGGCCGGTCTGGATGCCGAGAGCGTAATAATCGATGCCTTCGCAGGCCATGCAGCCGTTCTTGACTTGTTCTTCTTCAGATCCGAATATCGGAATGGACTTAGCGTTGGCTTTGTCCAGTATAGTCGGCAGATTCTGCACAACCAGATTATCGGTCAGATTGTTCAGGCAATCGACTTTGCTCAGGATATTGTCGGCGGCCATCGGAATATCGGCGGCTGAACTGACACCGACCGTGACTAATTCGAATCCGTATTGCGGCGCCAGCGTTTCCAGCGATTTGATCTGGGATGCTGAATTGACTTCGCTGGTATTGTAAAGAATGCCCAGTTTCTTGGCGTTCGGCAGAAAGGCGCGGATCAGTTTCAGTTGCTTCTCCAGCGGCAGTGTGTCCGATGTACCGGTCACGCCTTTGGCTGTTTCGGTGCTGCTGACCGCGAGCTGAGCTGCCACGGGATCGGAAACGGCCGAAAAGATGACCGGTATCCCCTTGGGCTGGGCGGCGTTGTAGCAAGCCTGAGCCGACGGCGTGGCGATGCCGCAGATCAAATCATAACCACCGGCGACATAATTTTGGGCGATCAGATTGGCCGTTCCGGTATCGCCCTGGGCGTTCTGGTAATCAAAAGTGACATTCTGGCCTTCAACAAAGCCGGCTTGCCTGAGCCCTTCGATAAAACCGAGGCGGCAATTGTCCAGAGACGGGTGATTGGCAAATTGGGTCAGGCCGATTTTATACCCTTTGGCGGTATCGGCTGTCGTACCGGCGGTTGCCGTTGTGCCGGCCGTCGTGCCCGCGGTTGTCGAACCGGCCGCCGGAGCGGTCTGGCTGCAGCCGGCTGCCAATGTCAGCATCAGTCCTAAGCTGAGCAGAAGGGCAAAAAGGCGATGGATGGTCTTGTTTGTTTTCATGGTCGTTCCTCCGAGTTTTGATCCGTACATCGATACGGTTGTGTACGTGACCGGCAGGTTATGCAGACACCCGGAGCGGGAGAATATAAAAAATCCTGCCCCTCCGGCTGAAGGGACAGGATTTGTTTTCCTGTGGTACCACCCTAATTGGCTTTATCTGCAAAGCCCACTCTGTCATGTACCTGTTGATACATGTCCACTGGATAACGGGTTGGCCTCCCGTTGACGCTTACTTGCGGCGTTCGCCGCTTTCGGGTCACCCTCGTAAGTCCATTCGCTCAGATCCGTGATATCGCCCTCACACTGCCGGCAACTCGCTGGGATTCGGTACCTGATCTACTCGTCTTACTCATCGGTTTGGTCTGGTGTATGAAATTAGCCTGAGTATATCACGGCTGAATTGTTTGTCAAGTATCTGGCACAGGGTCATCGGTGAAGCGTATAATAATACAGGACTGTTGCATGGTGTCGCCGGGTGGATCAGCATACCCGGACGCTGCCGGAACGGTGATCAAAAAAACAGGAGTGTCGGGAATCACCATGCTTGATTTACTTGGTTGCACAATAAACGAAAAAATATTGGCGCTGGTCGGCATGATCTTAGCTTTTGGCCTGACGTTCATCGGACTGAAGGCCGGCGCCCGGAAACTGCCGCAGGACGTGGGCCGGGACTTTGCCCATGACGGCAAGCTTTCAGCCGGCAAGCCAAGAGGCGCGGGATTTGTCTTTATTTTAGCTTTTGCCCTGACGGCCTTTTTATTTCTGCCCTTTAGCTTTGAATTACTCATCGACTTGCTGCTGACCGTTGCCGCCATGCTGGCGGGATTTTTCGATGATCGCGCCCGGAAGCCCTGGGGCGAATTGAAAAAAGGTTTGCTGGATCTTGTATTGTCGGCGGCGGCGGCCCTGACGGTCTGGCGGTTTAACCCCAGCGCCGTTGATGTTCCGCTGATCGGCATGACCGTAACCATCCATCCGGTTTTATATGTCCTGCTGGCGACAGCGTTGATCTGGCTGTCGATCAATGTAACCAATTGTGCCGACGGCGTGGACGGCCTGAGCGGCACGCTGGCTATCATCACGCTGCTGTCAGTCTGCCAGGCCGGCGCGGTCATGGCCATGGACGAAACGGTTCAACATTTGATTATGATGATGGTTTTCGTCATTTTAGCTTATCTTTGGTACAACGCGACGCCCAGCCGGCTGCTCATGGGTGATGCCGGCTCACGCGCGCTGGGTTTGTTCATCGGCATCGCGATCCTTAAAACCGGCAGCCCTTTCCTTTACATTCCGCTGGCTCTGGTCCTGCTCGTCGACGGTGGCGCCGGTTTGGTCAAAGTGACCATCATCAGGCTGTTTAAAGTAAACATCATGAAAAACATCCGGACGCCGATCCATGATCATGTCCGGAAGAATTTAGGCTGGTCGAACACGCATACGGTTTTTCGGTTTGCGATTATTCAGGTTGTCTTGTCGTTTTTAGTCCTTTGGTTTCTCAAGCTTTAGGAGATCAATATCAACGGTTTTGAGCGTTTATCGCGGCGTCGGTCCAGGCGTCCCAATCCGGCTCAGGTTTCTGCAATTCGGGATGATCGGCAAAATAAGCCAGCGTTGTGCGGACGCCCTGATCGAAGCGGATCTCGGCGGCATAACCCGGCACCAGGCGTTTGAGCTTGGTGTTGTCGAAGACGACGGAGTTGGCTTTGTCGCCCCAGAGCGGTCCGGCGAGAGAAGGATCACGCGCGACCAGATCATCGGTGGCGATATGGCATATGCTGGGTTTTACGCCCAAAGCCTGGCCGATCGTCAGATAAATCTGGTTCCAGGGCATCGCTTCGTCTGAAGTGATGTGAACCGCTTCGCCGATAGCGTGGACATTGCCCATTAATCCGATGAAACCGCGGGCAAAATCGCGGCTGTGGGTAACGGTCCAGAGCGAAGTCCCGTCGCCGATGACAATGACCGGACGCCCTTCTTTCATGCGGCGGATGGTCTGCCAGGGGCCGTTCTTTCCATGGATGCAGAGCGGAATCGACCAATCGCCGTAAGTATGGCTGGGCCGGACAATTGTAACGGGAAAGCCTTGCTCGCGGTAAGCCTGAACCAGGATGTCTTCACAGGCGATTTTATCCTGCGAATATTTCCAGAACGGATTGAACAATGGTGTGCTTTCCGTTATCCGATAATGCACGGGCGGTTTCTGATAGGCCGACGCCGTGCTGATGAAGATAAATTGGCCGCAGCGTTCCCGGAACAGGCGGATGTCGCGGCGGATCTGTTCGGGGTCATAAGCAATAAAATCGACGACGGTGTCAAACCATTGACCGGCCAGAAGATTTCCGATCTGGTTTTCATCCTGAATATCGCCCTGGAGCAGCCGCGCTCCGTCGGCCAGCCGATCCGGATGGGTTCCCCGGTTTAAAAGCGTCAGATCCCAGCCCAGCGCAGTTAGCTGGCGGCTGATCGACGTGCTGATGGTTCCGGTGCCGCCGATAAAGAGAGCTTTCATAGTCAATCCCCCTATGTCCGTGCAGATCGATGAACAGTCTGCGGATATTTCATGTTTAGTAAATTATAACAGAGTCGGCACATCTTGTCCCGGCCGGAACGTTCGGCGATCCGGCATTCAGCGGTAGCGCTTGCGGTAGGCGAGAGGGGAAACGCCGGTGCTTTCTTTAAAAACCCGGCCGAAATGCGATATGCTGCCGAAACCGACCGCGCAGGCGATATCCAGGACACTGCTGCGATTTTGCCGCAGTTGATTTTGAGCTTCCTTGATCCGGACTTGGTTCAAATACTCAATGACGGTAAATCCGGTGGCAGCCCGAAAAATTTTGCATAAATAAAAGGAACTCATATGAAAATGGCCGGCCAGGAAAGGCAGTGTCAGAGGTTCCTGGTAATGGTTGTTGATATAATGAATGATGGGTGCCGCGCGGTTGAACTTCTCCTGGACCGGATGTTCGTCCAAGGCGACAGGCTGGCTGCCGCAGCGGAGCGTCAACACCAGCAGGCGGATCAATTGGGCAGTCAGCATTTCCGGATAGCCGTTTTCCTGACTGCCGGCTTCATGGAGCATACTCCCCAGGATATCTTCAATCAGAGCTTGCTCTTTGGATGAAAACCGGATCAGCACCGATTCTTGAAAAAAGGACTTCGTCAGGCGGCCGAGTCTGTCCGGATCGGCAGAAGCAAGATAAGAAGGATGAAAATAAATCAAAATCCGCTCCCACTGATCGACATCGGCATCCAAAGAGCGATGTAATTCCAAAGGCGGAATACAGACCAGACTGCCCTTGGTTAGGTGGTAAATTCGGTTTTTGATGAAATAGTTGCGTTCGCCGGACAGCAAATAATACATTTCATAAAAATCATGAATGTGATTGCGCGGCATGGAATAAGGCGCGTGCTGTTTTGCATAGGAAATGGAAAAAGGCTGTTCATCATGATCGAGAATCGAGTCTTGCATGGTGATATCTCCTGTTTGCCGGCTGATGCCATATCGGTAAAAGTATCGGGCAGCCGCGATATGCTTTTGCAGCATCTGTATTTTATACCTTTTTTTGAAAAAACAAAATATGCACATTTTAGTAATAATAGCCAAGAAATATGCAGATTGTTAATTTGGTTACCGATACAATAAGGTAAAAGGCTGATTTGCAGAAAAGAGGCGTACTATGCGTATTTTTATCGGCGGCGACATTACCCCGACAGAAATAACCAAACCTGGTTTTGATCGCGGGGACACCATAGCTCTATTCGGAGATATTCCGGCGCTCTTGAAAACAGGTGATCGTGTGATTGCCAATCTGGAATGCGCCCTGACGGATTCGGATACGCCCATACGGAAGTGCGGACCCAATCTTCGCGGCCGTGCATCTTATGCGCATGTACTGCGTCAGGCCGGCATTACAGATGTCGGACTGGCCAATAACCATGTTTTTGATTTCGGCCTGCCCGGCTATAACGATACGTTGCGGGCTCTTGCCGCCGCCGGATTGCCTTGCACCGGTATCGGGGAAAACGAGCAGGACGCGCGCCGGACTCATTATATGGATGTTCAGGGGAAAAAAATCGCCCTGCTTGCTGTCGCCGAGCATGAATACAGTTATGCTTTGGACGACCGCGCCGGTGTTTGGGGTTTTGATCCGTATGACACCATGGAAGATATTGCGCTGGCCAGATCGCAGGCCGATTATGTCATTGTCACGTATCACGGCGGGAAGGAGCAGAGCCGCTTCCCGTCGCCGCGGCTGCGCAAGGCCTGCCGGGCGATGGCTCGCGCCGGCGCGAACGCCGTTTTATGCCAGCATAGCCACTGCGTCGGCGTCTATGAGGAATATTGCGGCGCTCATCTGCTTTATGGCCAGGGAAATTTTAATTTTGTCGGTTATATCGATCATCCGCACTGGAAAAACGGTTTGTTGGTGCAGCTTGATCTCGATGCCGCCTGCCGGTCGACCATCACCTTTCATCCGCTGGTTTGTACCGCCGGAGGTGTAACATTGGCCGGAGAAGCGGAGCGCGCGCGTCTGCTTGATGAATTCCGCGAACGCAGCGGGATTTTGCAGGATGAAAAGGCATGGCTTGCCGAATGGCACCAATTCTGCGCCGATCTGGCTCCCCAATATCGTCAGGCGGTCGCCGGCGCTTTTCCGGATGGGCAGACCCTGGTTCCGGAACAGGTTTTTCCTCATTATCTTGATTGTGAAGCGCATACGGATGTCTGGCGCGAGCTTTATCCGACCTGGCACCGAGAAAAAACCGATGAAATCGGCAGTTATTAAAGGAGCAAAATATGGCGCAGCCAAGTGTTTTAATGATTCATAATGCTTATACCCAACAGAATCC
>CAYRWC010000034.1:11226-14122 GCA_964427795.1 uncultured Oscillospiraceae bacterium
TGAAGAATCACGAAACCTATGCCCAGCAAAATCCGCCCTTGATGGCGTTCAATCCCGCCTGCGATTTTCAGACCCAGCAGGAAGCGATGCGAAAAAAATTCACGGAACTGGCCGGCTTTGTAGCTAAAAGGACCGATCCGGTTCCGGTTATCGAATATGTAGCTGAGGATGATCCCCGTTTTGATGAAGTACGATTCAAATTTGAAAGCGAACCGGGCTTTTTTGTTCCGGCTCATCTGCTGCTGCCTAAAGGCGCCTATCAGTCGAACAGCGTCAGATTGCCGGTTGTTATCGGCCTGCAAGGCCATTCGACCGGCATGCACATTTCGCTGGGCCGGGCTAAATATGAAGGCGATGAATGTGATATCGCCGACGGCGACCGTGATTTTGCGATTCAGGCCGTTGCCCGGGGATATGCCGCGGTAGCCATGGAACAGCGCGGTTTCGGCGAACTGGACGGCACTGTTTCCCAAGGCGCAAATCGCTGCCAGCAGGTATCCATGCAGGCGCTCATGCTGGGCCGTACGCTTATCGGCGAAAGAGCGTCCGATGTTTCGCGCCTGATCGACGCCCTGGATCATTTCCCGGCCTGTGATACCGGCCGCGTCGGTATTATGGGCAATTCCGGCGGAGGAACGGCGTCCTACTATACGGCCTGCATCGAGCCGCGCATTAAGATCGCCATGCCGTCTTGTGCTTTTTGCAGCCTGCATGACTCGATCTTTTCGTTGCACCACTGCGTCTGCAACTATATCCCGGGTCTCTTGAAGTACTTTGAAATGGGCGATTTGGCTTTGCTGATTGCTCCGCGCCCCTTAATCGTCGTATGCGGAAGGGAAGATACGATTTTCCCTCTGGCCGGCGTTGAACGCGAATTCGCAAAGGTCAGGAGCATTTACGCGGCAGCCGGCGTTCCGGAGCTGTGCCGCCTGATTATCGGTCAAGGCGGACATCGCTTTTACGCTGAACCGAGTTGGCCGGTTTATGCAGATGTTTTGTCACGTCAATAAATGAAATAAAAATATAAAGGAGCTACAAAAATGAAAACTTATGCTTTTGCCGGCGCCAGCGGCCGCGCCCTGAACATGTATGTCAAACCGATGCTGGCCGATTTTAGTCAAGACTGCAAGATCGTCGGCATATTCGACATCAACGTCGGCCGCGCCAGGTTCATAGCCGAATCGGCCGGCGGTCTGCCTGTCTATGAAGATTTCGGGACGATGCTGCGCGAAGCGAAACCGGATTGCGTGATTGTCACGACGGTCGATGCATATCACAGCGACTACATTATCCAATCCTTGCAAATGGGCTGCGATGTCATTACGGAAAAACCGATGACCATCGACGCGACACGGTGCCGCGCTATTCTGGCCGCCGAGAAAGCGTCCGGACATAAGGTTACCGTTACGTTCAATTACCGCTATATGCCGTTCGTTACTAAAATCAAGGAGCTGGTTATTTCCGGCACGATCGGCGATATCTTCAGCGTCCATTTCGAATGGCTGCTGACCCGCGATATGGACTTTGGCGCTCATGGCTCCAGCTATTTCCGCCGTTGGAATGCCCGGATGGAAAAGAGCGGCGGGCTTCTGGTTCACAAATCAACGCATCACTTCGACATGGTTAACTGGATTATCGGCCAGCATCCGGCGAAAGTTTCGGCTTTCGGCCAGCTGAATCTTTATGGCGCCAAAAACGCTCCGTTCAAAGGCGAACGCTGCTCGACCTGCACCCATAAGGAAGAATGCGGCTATTATTGTGAACTGGATGATTTCGAAAAGAAGTTTTATGTCGAAAACGAAAAGTATGACGGTTATATCAAAGATAATTGCGTTTATGCCGACGATATCAATATTTACGATACCATGGCTGTTACGGTTCAGTATAACAAGGGCGCCGTCATGTCGTATTCTCTGAACGCGACAACGCCATACGAAGGCTGGCATATGGTGATCAACGGTTCAAAGGGCCGTATCGAAGCATCGAATTATGAAACCGGCGTCCAGGCGAAGGCTCCGGAAAATCATATCAAGATATTTGATTTAAATAATAATATAACCGATTGCTGCATGACCAAGTCCACCGGCGGCCACGGCGGCGGCGACGCCAGGCTGCGTCGCATGCTGTTCCTGGATCATGTGCCGGATCCGCTCGGCCACGGCGCAGGCAGCGAGGACGGAGCTTATTCCATCTTGATCGGCGCTGCGGCTAATCTCTCTATCCGTGAAGAACGAGTCGTGGATATCGAGGGTTTGCTGAAGGAATAATCCGGAAAGTCCGGCCGGCCACGCCGGGTCCGGATTCACGCTTCTGCTCAGCGGAAAGCCGTTTCATAGCCGTCGAAAGCGGCTGTAAACGGCTTTTTCAGCTGCCGGTTCAGCTCAGTCTGGCCGGGGTGAAGGGTGCGGGCCAGATGCGTGAGAATAACCGGCGCGCCAGGCCGCAATATTTGTTGTTCCATAAATGTATCGACCATCATGCGGACCATCGGCAATGAATTGTGTTCAAAAATCCGATAATCTCCGGCATGCCCTTCGCCAATCGTGCAGTCCACAACCAAGCCGCTTAAGGGATGGCTGCGGATGGCTTGCCAGGAAGGATAGAGCAGCCAGGCTCCGTCGGTTGCGTACAGCCAGTGCCGCTGGCCCAGACTGAAAAGATAATGGAGCGCTTTTTCACGGGGCAGCGTTCCGGGATGATTGGCTTCGAGCGGCAAAACGGAATAATCGGCGAGACGAAAAGCCGCGCCCGCCGCATGAGGAACATAAACGGCCGCCGACGGCGTTTTCATGGCCGCGCGGGCGACGGCTCTGTGCATATGGATTTTTATCGGCGGCCGTCCGGCTTTTGCCGCGGCGCCGGCCAGCAGAAGAAGCGCCTCCGGCTGATAATGGTC
>CAYRWC010000035.1:0-14105 GCA_964427795.1 uncultured Oscillospiraceae bacterium
CTTTCTCTTCGCCGGCGATCTTGCGCAGGAAGGCCTGAACCGTAAGGTCGGTGGAACAAACCGTATTCAAGCCGAATTCGTCAAAAACCTGACGGCTGCGCGGATTGAAAATCCGGGTGATTATTTTTTCAATGTGGAAAATTTCCGCCGCGATTTGCGCGACCATGATATTGATATTGTCATTCTGGGTCACCGCGCAAATTACATCGGCGGTTTCAATGCCGGCCTGACGCAGGACGTCGCGGTCGATCGGCACGCCGGTTATCTTGATGCAGTCCAGATCGGCAGCCGATTGTATCAGCTGGCTGTCACTTTCAACGATAACGACATCGTGTCCCTGAGAGACTAATGCGGAAGCCAGCGATGAGCCGACTTTACCGCAGCCGATGATGATAATTTGCATACTTTTCACCTCATCAATGATTATGCCATACTTTTGTTTTGGTGTTCATTAAATTCCTATTAACATCTGCAACTTATCCGCTTTATTTCAGGCTGATCCGGGCAAGCATAAGTTCATAACTCAAAATCGACGCGGCCGCGGCCGCGTTCAGCGATTCGGCTTTGCCCGGCATCGGGATGCGGACGAGCATCCGGCAAGCCGCGCGTGCCGCTTCGCTCAAGCCATGCGCTTCATTGCCGATAACCAGCGCGGCGCTCGGCGGCCAGCCGGTGCGCTCCATCTCCCGGCCGCGCGCGTCGGCGGCCAGCAGAGGAATGCCGGCCGCGTCCAGCCAGGCAGCGACCGCCGGGATATCCGGCATCATCAGCAAAGGGATGTGAAAACAGGATCCCATGGCCGCCCGCAAAACCTTGGCATTCATCGGCCAAACCGTACCTTCGGTAACGATCACGCCATTAAAGGCAAATGCGTCGGCCGTACGGATCAGGGTGCCTAAATTGCCCGGGTCCTGCAAACCTTCGGCAATCAGATACAAGCCCTGCCGGTCCGGCGGTCCGGCCGGTTTCTCCAGGACCGGTGAACGGCAGATCAAAGCAAAACCCTGGGGATGTTCCGTATCGCACAAGCCGGCAAACAAGTGATCCGGCATACCATACAACGGCACTTGGCCCGACAGCCGATCGACAAGCGGCCCGACAGCCGTGCCGGCGCCGTCGGCGACCAACGCGGCTTCCACGGCAGCTCCGGACTCCAGCGCATCCTGGCACAAGCGGCTGCCTTCAAGAAAAACCAGCCCGTCCGGACTGCTCCGGCGAGGATGACTGATCGTCAAAAAGCTCTTGTATTTAGCGTTGGCGCGGCTGCTGATGCGTTCCATGACATTTTCCTTAATGCTGCAAGGACGGGCAAAAACCCGTCCACATGCCTGAAAAATCTTGCGGCCAGTCCCATTTCAGGAACTGACCGCGTTTGGTTGGTTACTCCGCCGAAACGGAACCAATTATCAAATTAGAGAGCCGCCTTGGCTTTATCGCAAAGCGCGGTAAAACCGGCCGGATCTTTAACCGCGATATCGGCCAGGACCTTGCGGTCCAGCTCGATCTGAGCACGGCTGAGTCCGTTCATGAACCGGCTGTAAGACAAGCCGTTCAAGCGTGCGGCGGCGTTAATGCGGGTGATCCACAGTTTGCGGAACTCGCGCTTTTTATTGCGGCGATCGCGGTAAGCATAGCTCAGGGATTTCATGACCTGTTGATTGGCCACCTTGAAGAGCTTGCTCTTATGGCCGAAATAACCTTTGGCCAATTTCAGTATTTTCTTATGGCGTGCTTTTGTCCTGACGGATCTTTTTACTCTAGTCATCTAGGAACCCTCCCGTTATATGCATCTTGGAATCAGGGCGTCGGCTTACATATAAGGAATAAGCTGACGGATATTATGCTCGTTGACCGACGAAACGACGACGGATTTACGCAGATTGCGTTTCCTCTTGGTCGATTTCTTGGTCAGGATATGCTTTTTGTACGCCTGAGACCGCATCACTTTACCGGTTCCGGTCACCTTGTATCTCTTTTTTGATGAGCTGTGTGTTTTTTGCTTCGGCATATGCAATTCCTCCCTTATTGTGAACTCATGCGCTGCAATTAATTTTTGCGGGGCGCCAAGAACATCACCATGTTTCGGCCTTCGACCTTGGGGTCACGATCAACTTGCCCGACTTCTTTGCAGGCCTCGACAAATTGTTTCATGACTTCGTATCCCCGGCTGATATAGGCCATTTCGCGTCCGCGGAATTTGATGACGACCTTGACCCGGTCTCCATCCTGCAGGAATCGGCAGGCATTTTTGGTCTTGTATCCGAAATCGTGCTCCTCGGTCGTCAGCTTGAGGCCGACTTCCTTAATTTCTGTTACTTTTTGGTTCTTTTTGGCTTCACGTTCTTTCTTGGCGAGCTCAAACATGTACCTGCCATAGTCCATGATTTTGCAGACCGGATTATCTGCCTGAGCCGAAATCAAAACCAAATCCAGATCCTGATCCTCTGCTCTTTTTCTCGCCTCAGCTATGGGAACAACGCCCACCATGCTGCCATCGCTTTCAATCAGTCGCACTCTTTGGAATCTGATCTCCTCATTGATCAGCAGACCGCTGCTTTGCTTGCCGATAAGAATACACCCCCCAAAATAAAAAATGAGCCGATGCCCGTGCATCCGCTCCAGCTCAATCATGGAAGTCTTCCTCCCGATGAATCTGCTATGAACCTCTTCGCTTAGCTTGAGGTGAGAAGCGGACGCTTCTGCTTGCTATCAAAAGTATTCTAAGCGGCAAACGCTTGTCTGTCAAGCTTTTTTGTGATATCGTGATCGAAAAGACCGCTAAACCGGTCAAATGATCCAGGAGGCCCGGAATGATTGCTGAAAAAATAGCCGATAAAATGAGCAAAGGTTCGATGATCCGAAAGATGTTCGAGGAAGGGAACCGCCTGAAAGCGCTTTACGGCGCCGATCAGGTTTTTGATTTCAGTTTGGGCAATCCGGACCTTGAGCCGCCGCAAGCGGTTATTGACACGCTGCGCCGGCTGGCTGCCGAATCGGCTCCCGGACTGCACGGCTATATGAGCAATGCCGGTTATGCCGCGACGCAAGCCGCCGTCGCCGGAAAAATCAGCCGGCAATCCGGCATGACCGTTCCCGCCGCCAGCATCTGCATGACGGTCGGCGCGGCCGGCGCGCTTAATGTTATCCTGAAAGCGCTGCTTAATCCCGGCGACGAAGTCCTCGTACTGGCGCCGTTCTTTTTTGAATATCTGTCTTATATCGATAATCACGGCGGCGTCCCGGTGATCGTCAAGAACGATCCGCAGACGTTGCTGCCCGACCTAACTGCCATCAGCCGGGCGATCACCCCGCGGACAAAGGCGATCATCATCAACTCGCCGAATAATCCGTCCGGCAAGATTTATCAGGAAACGCTGCTGCGCGATCTGGACCGGGTGCTGCGGTCGGCCGGGCATACCATCTATCTGCTGTCGGACGAACCCTACGCCGAACTGGCTTATGACGGCCGCGTGGTTCCTTCCACGCTGGCTTGTGTCGAACAGGCGATCATCTGCACCAGCTGGAGCAAATCCCTTTCCCTGCCGGGCGAGCGGATCGGCTGTCTGGCCATCAGCCCGCGCTGCGATGATTACGAACGTCTGGTCCAGGCCGCCGCTTACTGCAACCGGGTTCTCGGCTATGTCAACGCGCCCGCGCTGTTTCAGAGAGTGATCGAACAGACTGTCGAAGCGCGGGTTGACATTTCCTTGTACGAGCGTCGCCGCGATATGCTGGTCGATATCATGCGCCGCGCCGGCTTCAGCGTGGACGCGCCTGAGGGCGGACTCTACCTGTTCCCCCGCACGCCGGTCGACGACGACGCGGCTTTCGCCGATACCTGCGCCCGTCATCGGGTTCTTCTGGTTCCCGGCAGCGGTTTCTTTTTCCCGGGTCACGTTCGTCTGTGCTTCGCCGCCAGCGAAGCCTGCATCCGCAACTCGGCGCAGGCCTTCCAGGCTATCGGCCGCGAATACGGTTTGAACTGACCGGCAACCGGCCGTCCGGCGGCCGGTTTGCGCTTACTGTTCCGGCGTCGTAATCAAAAGCATGACGCCTTCTTTCAGACTGATCTCCACTTCCGGAACTCCGGTAAATGTATTGCTGACGCCCCGGCTGCTGCCGAGAGCAAGTTTTGCGTTCTGCAGCGGATAAGCCAGGCCTTCCTTATAGGTCAGGCCGATTGCTTCCGCCGTTATGGGAATAGCCGATAAGGACCATTGATGTCCGTCTGCCGGCGATGGAAGACTCAGGCGCAGCGTCTGGCCTCCGGCCAGCGTATAGATGCGGCTGATGCCGTCTGTCAAAATCAGGCGCCAGCCCTGACCGGCCAGACTGGCCGCCAGCATCTGGTTGGCCAGCACATGATCGGGCCGGCTGCCCAAGGCCGCCAGAACAACCAGTTCATGATCACCGCGGGGATCCGGCAGCAGACCGGCGGCATAAGTCAAAGCCAGTTCGGCGTCTGTGGCGTCTTTTTCAACCGGATAACGGCTGATCGGAATTTTTTGTTCGGAAATCCAGGCCAGATCATCCGGACTGATGGAATCGAGGTCGCCGATCAACAGGTCCGGCGCATAATTCAGCCGATGCAGATGACGGGCGCCGCCGTCGACACAGATAACGCGATCCGAGCCGGCAAGCCAGGTCAGCGCCGCTTGGTCGTCACGAATATCGCCGGATAGAACAATTACATAACGCACTGCCGGAGCTCCCGTAATGCGGCGGCAGGATCAGGCTGTCCGTAGACCGCGTTGCCGACGACGATCATATCCGCTCCCGCCTGGTAGTTTTCCCGGATATTGCCGGGATGCAGGCCGCCGTCTATCTCAAGATGCACCGGGCGGTTCAGCTGATCGAGCATTTGGCGCAGGCGGCTTATTTTCCGGATCATGCCCGAAATATATTTTTGTCCGCCGAAACCCGGATTGACGGTCATCAGTAAAACCATATCGGCAAAAGGCAGCGCTTCTTCGATGGTCTGCAGCGACGTTCCCGGATTGATCGCTACGCCGGCGGTGCAGCCGGCTGCGGAAATCAACTGCAGCGCGCGTAGCAAATGCGGGCAGGCTTCGGCATGAACGACCAGACTGTCGGCGCCGGCCTGAACAAAAGGTTCGATCCACTGGATCGGATTTTCGATCATCAGATGGACATCCAGCGGCAGGCTGCTGCGTTTGCGCAAAGCCGCCACCACCGGCGGACCGATGGTGATGTTGGGAACGAAGTGTCCGTCCATCACATCGACATGGATCATGTCGGCTGTTTCAGCTACCCTTTCGACCGCTTCGCCCAGCTCGGCAAAATCAGCGGAGAGAATCGACGGGCTTAATAAAAGCTTTCCTTGAGTTTTTTCATATCCAGGTATCACTTGTACTCCTCCTTGGGGTGTTGGGCCCCATGATGTCTAATTGTTTGCGCAAGATCCGGTAACGGGCAAGCCGTTCAGGATCGATGCCGCAGCCGGGCACGGCGCAGCCTAATTCGCCCAAGTGGCGGCAGCCGCTGAAACGGCAATGTCCGGCGGCTTCCAGCATCTCCGGGTAACCGAGCGGCAAGTCGCGTCCGTCGACGCCAAGCTCGTCCAATTCCAGCGAGCTGAAGCCCGGCGTGTCGGCCAAATAGCCTCCGGCGCAAGGAAAAAAGACAACTTCGCGTGTCGTATGACGGCCGCGGCCGATTTTTTCGCTCAAATCGCCGACCGGCATGACAGTTTCGCCGCACAAGCGGTTCAGCAAGGTCGATTTGCCGACGCCGGATTGGCCGGCCAGGCAGGCGGTGCGGCCGGCGAGCCATTCTTTCAGGCCGGCCAGGCCGGATTCGTCCTCGGGCGACGTTTCCAGTAGACGGCAGCCGACCGGGCGGTACGAAGCCAATATATCGGCCTTGCCATCGGATAAATCCGTTTTCGTCAGGCAGATCCAGGGTTCTATCTGATGGATCAGGCACAAAGCCAGCAATTTGTCGGCTAAAAAATAGTCTGGCGGCGGATCGGCGGCGGACAGGACAATGAGCAGGCCGTCTAAATTAGCTACGGTCGGCCGGACCAGGTAATTATGCCGGGGGTGGATCGTCATGATCCGCCAAGGGCGGTTCGGATCGCCACTGGCCTGATAATCGACCCAGTCGCCGGCCGTAGGTGCCATGCCGGTTTTGCGTAACAACCCGCGGGCTCCGGCCAGAACCGGTTCGCCCGCTGCGGGGGCAATCCGGTACAGACCGCCGATGCCTCGTAAAATCCGGCCGGTCAGGCTGCCGGTATTCATGGCGGCGTAACGCCGGTTTGCGACGGTTCGGTTGTCCCGGTCGGTTCATGCGATGTCGTAGATGTCGTAACCGGAGTCGTCTCTGTCGGAGCCGGGGTCGGCGCGCTGGTCGGAACCGGCGTGGGCTCGGGCGTCGGGGTCGGAATGGGGGTCGGAACAGGAGTCGGATTCAGAAACTGATCCCAATCCAGCTTGGTGCCATAAGTAAAACCGACCACGGACTGGATGCTGACAGGCCCGCCGCCAACCGGATTCTGTTTAATGATATATCGCTCGTTCTCAGGCACGTCCACCGGCAGTCCGGTCGCCGGATCGACAGACATGCTGTTCAGCGGACCGAGAACCAGATTCAGTTTAACCAGTTCTTCTTTCGCTTCCAGGAAGGTTTTTCCGGTCAAATCCGGCATGATGATCTTCGATGACCCGTCGCTGATATATAGGACAATGTCGCTGCCTTTAGGAGCGCTCTGACCGGCGGCCGGCATAGTCTTGATGACCTGCCCCTTATCAAACGCATCGGAATACTCATAAGCTGTTGTGACATGAAAGCCGTAGGTCTGTTCCAGTTCGGCTTTGGCGACGGTATAAGTCTTGCCGCTGTAATCGGGCAGTTCGATCATGTTCTGGCCGCCGCTGACATAGAGCATCAGGACCGTGCCTCCGCCCGGCTTGATGGTGATGCCGGCCGTCGGGCTTTGATCGACGATAATCCCCTCATTGGCCGTCGAGTCGTTTTTGTATTCATAATTATAAGTCACACCGGCGGCGTCAAGCGTCTTTTTCACGTCATCCAGTTCCATGCCGATGTAATTCTCGACTAAAAATTCCGAATTGGAGGTCTGGTGGATGCTGTCCTGGATTTTCTGCCAACCCCAGATGCCGATCGCCGTTAAAAATGCGATCGATAAAACAATAATGCCGATGACGATCGCCAGATCGCGCTGGCGCGAGCGGCGCCGGTCGCTGATGGTGCGCTCGATTTCGCGCAGCTTGTTATAATTGGGCTCCGGCCGGTTGAGGCCGATGGCGGTGGTATTGCCGTCCCGGTCCAGATTGTTGTTGACCACGCCGTAAACGCCGTCCGGGTCGACCATGAAGGCGTCCAGCTCGTCGACCAGTTCGCGGGCGTCGGCATAGCGGTTATCCGGCGATTTTTGGATGCATTTGAGAATAATGCTGTCCAAGCCGCTCGGTATGTCGCTGCGCAGGCTCGACGGCAGAGGCGGCATCTCCTGCAGATGCTTAATCGCTACGGCCACCGATGTTTCGCCGTCAAAAGGCACCTGCCCGGTTACCATCTCGTAAAGCATGATGCCCAGCGAATATATATCGGATTTTTCCCCGACAAGGCTGCCCCGGGCTTGTTCCGGCGAGAAATAATGCACGGAGCCGAAGGTCACGCCGCTGGTTAACGTGATCGTATTGGTGTTGACGGCGCGGGCAATGCCGAAATCCGTCACTTTGGCGATCATATCCGGTGTAATCAGAATATTGTGCGGTTTTATGTCGCGATGGACCACGCCGCGGCGATGGGCATGCTCCAGAGCCAAGCCGATCTGGATGGCCAGCGGGACAGCCAGCTGCCAGTTCAAGGCGCCGCGCGCCTGTATCAGGTCTTTCAGCGTCGACCCTTCCACATATTCCTGAACGATATAGCGCAGATCGTCGTCCTGCCCATAGCCCAGGACTTTGACGATGTTGGGATGATCAAGGCTGGACGCCGCCTTGGCTTCCGTATCGAACCGTTTGACGAATTCCGGATCATGCGTCAATTCTTCTTTCATGATTTTAATGGCGACCTGACCGCCGGCCAATTGGTCGTCGGCCAGATAGACATAGGCCATGCCGCCCTGTCCCAGCGGTCTGATAATATTGTAACGGCCGCCGATGACGGTGCCGGCCGGAACCTGATGTCTATTTGAATTCATTTCCTATCCTCCGCTTTACGTTTCTGGTCAGGCAAATGCAGCCAGAACCGTGATATTATCTTCACCGCCGGCTTCCAGAGCCAGAGCTACCAGCTTTTCTGCCAGCTCAGCGGGCGTTTTTTCCTTTTTCATGCAATTGTGAATAGCCGCTTCGGCAACCGAGCCGTGCAGGCCGTCGCTGCATAAAAGCACCCGATCGCCTTCATGGAGCGGTATGGTCATGATATCCGGCTGCAAGTATTCAGGAACACCCAGAGCGCGGGTCAGCACATTGCGGCGCGGATGCTGCAGGGACTCGGCAGGCGTCAGGCTGCCGGCATTGACCAGTTCCTGCACAAGGGTGTGATCGACGGTCAACTGGCGCAAATCATCACCCCGCAGCAGATAAGCCCGGCAATCGCCGACATGGGCCAGAAGCAGCTGGTCGGGCAAAAAAACAGCCAGGGTCAGCGTCGTGCCCATACCCCGGTTCTCTTCATTGCTCAGCGAGCCCAAATATACTTTTACATTGGCTTTTTCAACCGTATCGGTCAGCTGCCGGCTCAGTTCATTGGCGTTGACATGCATTTTAAATTCTTCGGACAGCCGTTCGCGGACATAATCGACGGCAATCTGGCTGGCCAGCTCGCCGCGGCGATGACCGCCCATGCCGTCGGCCAGGATCAGGGCATAGGGATAACCGCCTTCATGATCCAGTACCGAATAGCTGTCTTCATTATTGGCACGCACCAGCCCGACATGGGTTGACGCGCCGCAGGTTAAGGATTCCCGCATGCTTCGATTCGTCTCCTTAGTTGGCCGCAAGCAGCCATAATATCCGATCCCAATTCGCGGCGTACGGTAGCGTTGACGCCGGAGCGTGTCAGGCGATCCTGAAAAATCTGCACGGCCGTCTGCCGGCTTTGCTGATATCGGCCGCCGTCGATCTCGTTGGCCGGTATCAGATTGACATGACACATAAGGCCTTTCAGCTGCGCCGCCAATTCCGCCGCGTGTTCCGGCCGGTCGTTGATCCCGCTGAACAGGGAGTATTCAAACGAGATGCGTCTTCCCGTCCTGTTCACATGCCGGCGGCACGCGGCCATAAGCTGGCCGTAATCATATCGCCTGGCGACCGGCATCAGCTGGCGCCGGATCGTATCGTTCGGCGCGTGCAGGGATACGGATAACGTAACCGGCAGACCTTCATCTGTGAATTTTAGCATCTCGGGCACAAGTCCGCAAGTTGACACGGAAATATGGCGCATGCCGATGTTCAGGCTGCGCGGATCGTTGATCCGGTGTAAAAAAAGCACTAATTGCTCATAGTTGTCAAAAGGTTCGCCGATACCCATCACAACAACATGGCCGATCCGGTTTTCGCAGTCGCGTGCGATGAGCGCCACCTGCGCCAGCATCTCTCCGGCGGTGAGGCTGCGGCCGAATCCGGCACCGGCCGACGCGCAGAAGGTGCAGCCCATCCTGCAGCCGGCCTGCGAAGATATGCAAACCGAATACCCGTAATGATAATGCATCAAAACGCTCTCAATGATATTGCCGTCGGCAAGCCGAAAGATATATTTTGCCGTATCATCCAGTTTTGACTGCAGCTTTTGCTCTAAAACCAGACCTTCGATAATAAAAGAGTCGGCTATCAGAGCGCGCAGATCCTTCGGCAGATCGGACATATCGTCGATCGACCGCGCTCCGCGGGCCAGCCACTGGCTGATCTGGCCGGCCCGATAAGCCGGCAGATCATGTTCCTGCATCCAGGCTTGCCATTCACGCAAATTCAAATCATAAATATAACGCTTGGTGATCATCATGTTCCTCGTTTCAGCCGGGCGATAAAAAAACCGTCCAGTTTGTGCCGGTGCGGCAGGATCTGCAGCCAGCCGGCAGCGGCCTCTTCAGCCAGGTCGGGATATTGCAGTAAAGCAGGCGGTATTTTGTCGTCAATGGGATCCAGCCGGAAAAGCCCCGCCTGCTCCCGGAGAAAAGCGTTTATCCGCTCGATATTTTCCGCCGGATTTATGGTGCAGGTGCTGTAGATCAGGATACCGCCCGGTTTGGTCAGAGCGGCGGCGCGGCGGAGAATCGCGGCTTGAAGCGGATATAAGGCCAGGATCCGTTCATGGTTCATATGCAGGCGAATTTCCGGTTTACGTCCTAAAAGGCCGAGGCCGCTGCACGGCACATCGGCCAGAACCAGATCGGCGGCGGCAATCCGGCTGTCCGGATCATCGGCGGACGCATCGGCGGCCAGGCAGCTTATCGCCGTAAGGCCAAGGCGTTTCGCGTGCTCGTCGACCAGTTTCAGGCGTTCGGGATGGATGTCAAGCGCCAGAATAGGGCTCCGGTTGGCTGTCTGTTCCGCCAGATGACAGGTTTTGCCACCGGGCGCCGCGCATAAGTCGATCATTTGCCAGCCCGGCTGAGGATCGGCAATCCGGCCGACCAGCATGGCGGCTTCGTCCTGCGCTGTCATCAGGCCGTCCCGATAGGCGGCGAGCCGATCGAGCGGACGGCCTTGCAGATCCAGAGATACCGCTTCAGGACAGTAAAGGCCGCGCACGGCGTCCACACCGTCGGCCTGTAAGACAGCCGCCAGCCGTTCGGCTGTTATCCGCAAAAGATTGGCGCGGACGGTAATCCGGCTGTCGTCCTGCAAAAAAGTCTCTGCCAGCGCAAGGGCCTCCGTCTGGCCGTACCATTTGCGCAAATACCCGAATAGTTCCGGCGGCAAGCCTGTCCGCACCGGCCAGTTGTTTTCCGGTATGGCCACCGGGGCTCTGGACAGCTGCCGCAGCAGCGCGTTGACATATCCGGACGCGCCCTGATTGCCGCGTTCGCCGGCCAGACGGACGCTTTCGTCGATCGCCGCCGGCGCGGGAATACTGCGGCCCCAGTAAAGCTGCCAGACGCCCATCCGCAGCAACGTGCGCACCCAGGGATCAAGTTTCGCCAGCGGCCGGCTGCCGACCTGGCCTATCAGCCAGTCGATCGTCCAGATGCGGCTTAAGGTGCCGTAAACCAGCGCCGAAGCAAAGCGGCGGTCCAGCGGAGTCAGGCGACGATTGTTTAAGATAACGGCAGAACTGAGATTGGCGTAAGCGCCTTCCTCAAGAACCGCCTGCAAAATCCGGGCGGCGGCAAGACGGGCCTGATCGGGCGGCCGTCTGCGCCGGGCAGGTTTAATGTCCGAAGTTATATCAGCGGCGGCGGTCATCGCGGCCTCGTGAGAGCAGGATCAACCGCAGAAGGCTGGCAAAAGACATAATCGCCGAAGCGACATAGGTCATGGCGGCGGCGCGCAAGACTTTGCGGGCGCCGTCGAGTTCGTCGTCGGTTAACAGGTTCTGGTCTTCCAGAATCCGGACGGCCCGCCGGCTGGCATTAAACTCGACCGGCAGCGTGATCAGATAAAAAAGCACGGCTCCGGCAAAGAGGATAATGCCGGCGTTGATTAAAACAGGAAGACTGAGGAATATTCCGAAAAAAGCCAGATAAGGGCCGAATGCCGAGCCGATTTGGGCGACCGGCACCAGCGCGGAGCGAATTTTGTTGGGCAGGTATCCTTCATCATGCTGAATGGCGTGTCCGGCTTCATGGGCGGCGACACCGATGGCGGCGATGGAAGAACTGTCGCAGGTCGATTCGGACAGGCGCAGCACCTGAGCGCGCGGATCATAATGATCCGTCAGCTGCCCTGGCGTCTTTTCCACGGTGACAAAAGACAGTCCGCTCTGATTTAAAATCCGGCGGGCGGCGCTCTGGCCTGTGTTTCCGGAACGAGCCATGATGCGGCTGTATTTATTGAAGGTTCCCTTGACACCGGCCTGGGCCAGCAGGCTCAGCAGCAAGGCCGGAATAATCAGAACCAGATACCAGATGTCTAGTCCATAATACAAGCCGGCGGTCTGGCCGAAACCGACCAGGTTAGTCAACATGGCTGCCACCCCCCATTTTCTGTCCGAGCCGGTAATTATGGGCGCAGTCCCGGCATTGCAGCCGTTTGCCCGATTCGGACTGGATCTCCAGCAGGTCCAGAACGCCTTGGCCGCACGCCACGCTCATGGTTCCGGCGCCGCATACGCAAAGGGTTCCGGCCGGAAGGCCCGCGGCGGTCCGGCAGACTTCCGGATCCCGGTTGATCCCGGCCCGATGAATCTTCAGTTTCTTATCGCCGCACCAGGTGTAAGCGCCCGGCCAGGGATAAGTGCCGCGGATAAGATTATGAATTTGTTCCGCGGTCATCGTCCAGTCGATCTGCCCGATTTCGCGGTTCATCATCGGCGCCGCACTGGCGGCCGCCGCATTCTGCGGCCGGCGCTGCAGTGTTCCGGCCAGCCAGCGGTCCACGGCGTCCGGCAAGATCCCGGCGCCAAGCCTGGAGAGCTGTTCGGACAGGCAGGCGGCGTCCATATCCTCCGGGACGATCATCTTTTCCTGTACCAGAATATCGCCGGTATCCATGCCTTTATCCATCAGCATGATGGTAACGCCGGTTTCGCGCTCGCCGCGGATCAGGCACCACTGAATCGGCGCCGCGCCGCGGTATGCCGGCAGAAGCGAAGCATGGACATTGAGGCAGCCGTAACGCGGGACGGCCAGGATATTGGGCGGCAGAATCCTGCCGTAAGCCGCGGTTACAATCAATTCGGGTTCCAAAGCGCGTAAAGACGCTTCAAAATCGGGCGTCCGGACTTTCTCCGGCTGCAGGACGGGGATACCCCGGGCAGCAGCCAGCTTTTTAACCGGCGGCGGTTCCGGACGCATATGCCGGCCTTGCGGCCGGTCCGGCTGGCAAACGACGCCGACGACCGACCGGCCCTGTTCCAGCAGCGCCTGCAGCGGCAAAACGGCAAATTCCGGCGTACCCATGTAAACAATGCGGGTTTTCATTCGGAAGTCAATTCCCCCTTGACCTTATCCCGGAAAAGGATGCCGTCCAAATGGTCGTATTCATGGCTGGCGCAAACCGCCAGCATGCCGGCGGCATTGAGCGTGATCTTCCGGCCCTGGCGGTCGGTCGCCTCCATGACCAGATTGGCCGGCCGTTCGACATCGCCCCACAAGCCGGGGATTGATAAACAGCCCTCGTGGGCGATCTGCGAGCCCGACGCCGATACGATCCGCGGATTGATCATCACATGGGCGCCTGTCCCGTCCTGAACATCCATGACAAAAACGCGCCGCAGGACGCCCACCTGCGGGGCGGCAAGCCCGGCGCCGTTATTGGCGTACATGGTTTGCAGCATATCGTCGATCAAGATCTGCAGCCGGTCGTCGATCTGTCCGACCTCCCGGCTGACCTTGCGTAAAACTTCGTCGCCTTCTTTTACAATTTGTCGCAGTGCCATAAGCATCCGCCCTTTCCGGACCGGTTTTTCCCGGTAATATCATAAGTCTTGATTGCTATTATACCAGATGCGTTTTGAATGATCTGTTAATCTTGTTACACCCGGCCCGTCGTCTGCAGAACTACATCATATTATATGGGTCCATATCCATGGCCAGGACTGTCTTGCCAAAATCGAACCGGTCGACAACCGGCGATATAAAAGCCGCCAGCGCAGCCGTATCGGGGCCTTTCAGCACCAGGCGCCAGCGGTAGCGGTCTTTGATCTGGTACACCGGCGCCCGAGCCGGGTCCATCAGAAAAATGTCACGGAATGCCGGTTCTTCGTCGTGTCTGGCTTTCAAGGCAGACGCCAGTTCCAGGCATTTATCCCGGGTCAGGCGTTCTTGAGCCGCCGAAAGCGTGATGGAGCAGATCGAACCGAACGGCGGATAATGCATCAGGCGGCGATAGGCGATCTCCTGGCGGAAAAAGCCCGGATAGTCCTGCGCCGCCGCATAGCGGACCGCATAATCGTCGACATTATAGGCTTGTATCAGAACTTCGCCGGCGTCGTTGCCGCGGCCGGCGCGG
>CAYRWC010000036.1:0-13849 GCA_964427795.1 uncultured Oscillospiraceae bacterium
ACAACGCAAGGAATTATTTAATCTCTTGCAGATAAAATCTTGACAAAAATGAAAATGCTATCGTAAAATAAGATATTGATGCGAGCGAGGGCGTTCCAGTAGATTGATACATTGGAGCGCCTTTATTGTTTTTTCGAAAACCAGGGGAGGGTTTTGTATGGGAAAGTATAGTAAACAAGATATTATCCGGATGGTCGACGAACAGGATGTACGGTTTATCCGCCTGCAATTTACCGATATTTTCGGGATCATCAAAAATGTGGCTATAACGCCCAGCCAGCTGGAAAAGGCTTTGTCCGACGAATGCATGTTCGACGGATCTTCGATTGAAGGCTTTGCCCGCATCGAGGAGTCCGATATGAAGCTTTATCCGGATCTGGACACCTTCGTCATCTTCCCGTGGAAACCGCAGCAGGGCAAAGTAGCGCGCTTGATCTGCGATGTCTATACAACGAAAGGCCAGCCTTTTGTCGGCGATCCGCGCCTGGTTCTGCGGAAAGTTCTGGCCGAGGCTGCCGAGATGGGCTATACCTTCAATGTCGGACCGGAATGCGAATTTTTCCTTTTTCTCAACGATGAACAGGGAAAGCCGACCGTAGTCAGCCACGATGAAGGCGGCTATTTCGATCTGGAGCCGATCGGCCAAGGCGAAGATGTCCGCCGTGAAATCGTCCTCGCGCTGGAGGATCTGGGATTCGAGATCGAAGCTTCGCATCATGAAGTGGCGCCCGGTCAGCATGAGATCGATTTCCGTTTCGACGAAGCCATGAAAGCCGCCGACAATATCCTGACGTTTAAGCTGACGGTCCGCTCGATTGCCCGCCGTTACGGCATGCACGCCACCTTTATGCCGAAGCCGGTTTTTGGCATCAGCGGCTCCGGTATGCATACCAATATGTCGTTATTTAAAGACGGGAAAAATGTTTTTTATGATCCGACCCAGCATGACGGATTGTCTCTTATTGCGAAGAATTTCATCGCCGGCCTGATGGCCCATATCCGCGGCATGTGCGCCATTACGAATCCGCTGGTCAATTCATATAAACGGCTGGTACCCGGCTATGAAGCGCCTTGCTACATCGCCTGGTCGGCTCGTAACCGCAGCCCGCTGATCCGGATCCCCGATTCGCGCGGCAACGGCACCCGCATCGAGTTGCGCAATCCTGATCCGGCCTGCAACCCCTACCTTGAGCTGGCTCTATGTCTGGCCGCCGGCCTGGACGGCATCCGACGCAACTTGTTGCCGGCGCCGCCGACCGATGTCAACATCTACGCTTTGTCGGAAAGCGACCGCGAGAATCTGAATATTACCAGTTTGCCGGCCGATCTGTCTGAAGCGCTTACAGAAATGGGAAAGGACCCGCTGGTATGCTCGACCTTAGGCCAGCACATTGTGCAGAAGTACATAGAAGCCAAGAGCCAGGAATGGGATGAATACCGGACGGCGGTTTCTCCATGGGAACTGGAAGCCTATCTCAGAAAATATTGAGCGGCGCGGATATCCCGTCCGCATTGACCTGATTTATTTGCGCAAGAAGGGAGACTGATACGGTGCGCCATCTGATTATCGCTTTTAGCGACCAGGAGGTCGCGCGGAAGATCAGGACCTTCTTGTCCAGCCAGGGATTTCCGGTAGCCGGAACCGCAAGTTCAGGCGCGCAGGCGCTGCAGCAGGCTTCCATACTTGAAGGCGGCGGCGTGGTTATTTGCCCGTACCGGTTTCCGGATATGACGGCGCAGGAAATTATGCGCCTATTGCCCGATGAATATGATATGCTGGTCTTGGCTGCTCCAAGGCAGCAGGGCATGATCGGCGAACCGGGCATCTATACACTGACTCAGCCGGTCAACGGTCCGACGCTCCTGGAAAGCGTCCGCCAATTGCTGGATACACGCCAAATGCGTACTCAGTCGCTGGCATCGGCCGGCCGCCCGCGCCTGAAGCCGGCCGCCGGGGGAGCCGGCGGCCATCCGGATCATGAACGCTCGATGGAAGATCAGAAAATTATCGAGCAGGCGAAATATCTGCTGATGAACCGGCGTCAATGGTCCGAGAATGAAGCGCACCGGTATCTGCAAAAACGAAGCATGGAAACCGGTATCCGTCTGGTCGATCTGGCGAAGCAGCTGATCATGCCTGATTGAAACATGCCAAAGGAGGCATCAATATGAACGCAAAACAACAGCTGGAATTTACCAAGATGCATGGGATCGGCAACGACTACATCTATATCAACACGATGACTCAGAATCCCGGCGACCCGGCCGAATTGGCCAAAAAAATCAGCGACCGTCATTTTGGCGTAGGATCCGACGGCCTGGTTTTGATCGGCGCTTCCGATATCGCCGATTTCAAGATGGATATGTACAACAGCGACGGTTCGCAAGGCCGCATGTGCGGCAATGCCATTCGCTGCGTAGCCAAATATGTCTATGACCGCGGCCTGACCAAGAAGAAAGCTTTGAAAATCGAAACCCTGAGCGGCGTCAAAACACTCGATCTGCAGGTCGCGGACGGGCAAGTCGGACAGGTGACCGTCAATATGGGGCGGCCGATTTTTGATCCGGCACAGATTCCCGTACGCTGGCATGATCAAAAGATGATCGACGAACCCATTGCCGTAGCCAATCATCTCTATTCGTTGACCTGCGTATCGATGGGCAATCCGCACGCCGTTACTTTTGTCGATCAGGTCGAGACTCTGGACCTGCCGCGGCTGGGTCCGTCTTTTGAGCATCATTCGCTTTTCCCCGACCGGATCAATACCGAATTTGTCCAGGTCATCGACCGGCATAACCTGCGCATGCGTGTCTGGGAACGCGGTTCCGGCGAAACGCTGGCCTGTGGCACCGGAGCCTGCGCGACCCTGGCGGCGGCTGTCGCCACCGACCGCAGCGAACGCCGCGCGACGATCCATTTGAACGGCGGCAATCTTCAGATCGAATGGGATAAAGCCAGCGACGACATCTACATGACCGGCCCGGCTGCTTTTGTTTTTGACGGCTGGATCGATCTTTGATAAGCTGTAAATCATAAACACAACGGCAAGGAGCATACGACGATGTTGAAAATCAATGAACAGTTTATAAAATTGCCCGGCAGTTATCTTTTTTCGGAAATTGCCCGCCGGGTATCTCAATATAAAGCAAGTCATCCCGAAGCCGATATCATTTCCCTGGGCATCGGCGATGTTACGCAGCCTCTGGCGCCTTGTGTCATCGCCGCCCTGCATCAGGCCGTCGACGATCAGGCATCCGCGGCGACCTTTCACGGTTACGGTCCCGAACAAGGCTATGCTTTCCTGCGTGAAAAGATCGTCAACGAACAGTACCGGAAAAGGAACGTCAATATCGCCGCCGACGAGATCTTTATCGGCGACGGCGCCAAAAGCGATACCGGCAATATCGGCGACATCTTCTCGTCCGACGCCGTCGTAGCGGTTTGCGATCCGGTTTATCCGGTTTATGCCGATACCAACGCCATGGCCGGACGCGCCGGCGACTACCAGGCGGACGGCCGCTGGAGCCGGCTGGTTTATCTGCCCTGCACCGCCGAAACCGGATTCTGCCCGGTTTTGCCCGGGCCGCAGGAGCCGGCGCCCGATCTGATCTATCTTTGCTTCCCCAACAATCCGACCGGTTCGACCATAACGGCCGCAGCCCTGAAACAATGGGTCGATTATGCGCGCAAGAACCGTTCGGTCATTCTCTATGACGCCGCTTACGAAGCGTTTATTACCGAGGATATTCCTCATTCGATCTTTGAGATCGAAGGCGCCCGCGAATGTGCCGTCGAATTCTGCAGCTTTTCCAAATTAGCCGGCTTTACCGGCATCCGCCTCGGTTATACGGTCATACCCAAAGACTTGAAAATCGGCGGTGTCAGCCTGAACAGTCTGTGGAACCGCCGCCAAACCACCAAATTCAACGGCGCTTCCTATCTGACCCAGCGTGCCGGAGAGGCCGTATTCAGCGAGCAAGGCCAGCGGGAAATCAGATCGACCATCGCCTATTACCAGGAAAACGCCCGCACGATCCGCGAAGGCTTGAAAGAACTGGGATTGACTGTTTATGGCGGCGTCAACGCTCCTTATATCTGGCTTAAAGCGCCGGCGGACCTGAGTTCCTGGGCTTTGTTCGATCGGATGCTGACCCAAGCGCATGTCGTCGGGACACCGGGTTCGGGTTTCGGTCCCTGCGGCGAAGGTTATTTCCGCTTAACGGCTTTCGGCACCCATGAAAAAACGAAACAAGCCATGGAGCGTCTGCACGACATTTTTTAAGCATCGCCGGCCAGGCCGGTTAATTGACCAAACGCCCGAAAAAAGGAAACGATCTATTTCTTATAGAGATGATAGCTTTGCCAGTTTTCTTTGCGGTAACGCAGCGGGGGTATGCCGAAGCGTTGCGTAAAAAGCATATAGAAATGACCGGGACTGTTATAACCCGTTTCATAACAAATGTCTAAAATGCCGCGGTCGGAGTTCAGCAGGAGATTCTGGGCATAACTGAGCCGGAGATCGTTGATGAAATCGACCGGAGTTGTGTTCAGGTATTTACGGAATGAACGGCACAGATAGGCCTGAGATTTCCCGGATAAGGCTGAAAGCGCCGGCGTGCCCAACGTAAAATTTTCGCGGTATTTCATATCCCGGCATAATTGGTTCAGCCAGTCGGGGCAGGCGGATTGGCTGTTCAACGCCGGCCGGCAGAGATATTGGTAATATAAATCCGCCAGGATATATCGCAGGGTTAGATTGATCTGCGCCTTGTCGGTCAGCGGTATCGTGTTCAAACGGTATAATTTGGCCAGCAGATCCTGTTTTTGCAAGGCATTCAGGCGAATATGCGGCGGGATAGGGGGCTCGGTCAGGGCTTCGGCGTCAAAACCTGCTCCCAGGTATACGCATAGATCCTGAAAGACCTGTTGCTTGTAAGTCAGGTTGATCAGATGGCATTCATGATCATGATCCGGATCAATACGATGAATATCCTGCGGCCGGAAAAAAATCAGGGTTCCGTCGGAACAAGGGACAGTTTGCCGATTGACCGTATTGATGAAACGGCCGCCGGCTACAAACAGAATCTCCCAGAAATCATGCGTATGCAGCCAAGGATAGCAATTCCGTATCGACGATATATCGTTCAGACTGCATTCGCAATCACCGGAGCAATTCTTGTCTTCATGGAGCAGAAGCACCGACTCATCCATTATCCGCCTCGCGCAATGCTGATTTTTATTATAGAATGAGGTCAAAATATCAGAATATCCGCGTCAAGTCAAGAGTAGAAATCATTAAGCCCGCGTTTTAGGATAAAGAGGACGAATATCATGAAACGAGGTGGGAATATGAGGACAGATTTGAATTCTGGCTGGCTGCTGCGCTGCGAGGAACTGACCTGCGGACCGGAATGTGCATCCGACGTGATGGTCAAAAATGAGGATTGGCTGCCTGCCGTCGTGTCGGGCGATATCCGCGAGCCTCTGCTGACGGCCGGACTGATCCGCGAGCCTCTTGAGGGATTGAACTGTTTTGCCGGCGAATGGGTGGAAAACAAGTCCTGGTGGTATTTAAAACATTTCACAGCCGATGACGATCTCCTGGCCGACGAGGTGATCGAACTGGTTTTTGAATCCTTGGATTACGGCGCGGATATCTTTTTAAACGGACATCATCTGGGGCTGCATCTGAACAGCTTTTACCCTTTTCGCCGGGAAGTTGGAAAATATCTGCAAGCCGGAGACAACACGCTGCTTGTCCGTCTGACGGTCGGTCTGGAACGCGTCAATCCGGCCGATATGCAGCCTTACAATATGACCAGCGAAGAAGACCGGCGGCCCGGCCGCGGCGACAAACGCAAAGGATTCCTGCGCAAGCCGCAGTATTCGTTTGGCTGGGATTGGCAGCCGCGGGTTTCATCCTGCGGCATCATGAAGGATGTCTGGCTGGAAGGACATCGGCAGGCTGCCGTTCGCTGGGCGCATACGACGGTTGAGAGCCTTGAGCCCGATGCCCGGCTGCGGTTTATAATCGAAATCGAAAATTTTCATCCGTATGCGACATTAGATGCGGATCTGCAGGTGGTTGTCAGTCTGGACGGCGCGGCGGTCTCTGTTCAGAAGACCGAAATCCTCCTCCGTTCAGGCATCAATTCGGTTGAGATGGAGATGACAATAGCCGGAGCACAGCTTTGGTGGCCGAACGGCATGGGCGGGCAGCCTCTTTATCAGGCCGATATTTCCTTAACGGCCGGCAAACGGAAAATCGATTATCCGGCTTACACATTCGGCATCCGCACGGTCGAGCTGGATCAGTCCAGACTTCAGGGCGGCGAACGGTTGTTCGCTTTTAAAATCAACGGCGTGCGCACCTTCTGTAAAGGCGGCGACTGGATCCCCGCGGATTCGCTCTACGGCCGGATCAGCGACAGCCGATATGCGGTTCTGGTACAGGAAGCCCGGCAAGCCGGATTCAATATGTTTCGCATCTGGGGCGGCGGGCTCTATGAACGGGATATTTTCTATCAGTTATGCGACCGACATGGCATCATGATTTGGCATGATTTCATGTTTGCCTGCTCCGAATATCCGGATGATCAGGAATGGTTTGCCCGAAGCGTCGAAAACGAGCTGGATTATCAAACGCGGCGCCTTGGCAATCATCCGGCGATCGTCCTTTGGTGCGGCAATAATGAAAACACCTGGGGCTTTTGCGACTGGTGGCCGAATAACGGCTATTATGGCGCGCGGATCTATAATTACCTGGCGCCGGCCGCGGTCCGGCGAAACTGTCCGGAAATCCCCTATTGGAATTCATCACCCTACGGCGGCGCGGAACCGAACAGCCCGGAAATCGGCGATCGGCATCATTGGGGCGATTGCATGATGAGTCCGGATATGATGAAGCGGATCGTTCCGGAAGAATATGACCGCGTAACCGCTAAATTCATCTCCGAATACGGCTACATCGGACCGTCGAAACGATCTTCGGTAGAGCGTTATTTTGCCGGAGCGCCTTTGGACATAACCAGCGAGATATGGCGTCATCATACCAATACTTTTGAAAAAGACACGGTACTCGCCGGCATCAAATATCATTATATCGATCCTGAAACATTGGATATCGATCAATACCTGCTTTATGCCGGATTATGCCAAGGTATCATGTACGGCTACTCGCTGGAAGCTTTCCGGTTCAAGGAACAGTGCTGGGGCGGCCTGTTCTGGATGTACAATGATTGCTGGGGCGAAACGGGCTGGACAATCATCGATTATTACCTGCAGCGTAAAATCGCTTATTATTTTGTTAAACGGGCTCTGGCGCCGATCAAGCTGATCATGCGCGCCGGCGAAGACGGGATCACGGTCGCCGGCATCAACGAACGCGCGGAACCGGAAGAATTGCGCGTTGAATACGGTTATCGGTCATTTGACGGCCGAACCGACGATACCCGGCAGGCTATCATAAAGATGGAGCCGCGATCCCGTCGGCATGTCCTGACCTTTGCCAAAGGCCGTGAAGATGATTGCCGGGGCGTCTATTTTGTACGCACGGTAAACCGGCCCGACATCCCGACAGCCTATCTGAGAACGGGGACGTTCCGGCAAATGGCTATGCCGCCTGCCGCCGTCAAGGTTCTGAACTGTGAAACGGTCGGCAATGATCTGATGGTAACGGTTAAAACGGATGTTTTTGCTCATGCCGTTCACTTTGATTTGGCATCCGGGATCAGATTGTCGGATGACTACTTTGATTTGCTGCCTGATGAATGCCGGCAGATTGTACTTTACGACGTTCCGGGGATCGATCCGGCGTCCATTCGCCCTGTTGCAATAAACAGCCAATCTCATTAAACTTGTTCTGTTACAGAATATAATGATGGTCGACTGATTTCCCATCAATAAACTGAGGTGGCTGACATATTATGGATAATGCATTTGAACAATACCATCCGCTTTATCACGAAAAACAAGGCCATGTCCTGCGGCCCGGACAAACCTTCTCCTTAACCTTCGACGGCGGTCCGTTTATCGAAACGCCCTCGTCCTGCCGCTTGTTTTTTACCGGCGAAACCGCGCTTTTTTATCAATGGAAAGACGAACCGGATTATCCGATACTTTACCGTTTGATCGACGACGCGCTGGATTACGAGCATGCCGGCCGGTCGCCTTATTGCCTGAATCTGTCGGCTGCTGATTTCGATTATCCGAAACGAGTTTACAAGAAAGTGCTCTGGAAACCAATCCTCTCTTATTTGCCGTTATACGGCTATACCGATGATTGGCAGGGCGGATTATGGGTAAAAACAAAGGATCTGAGCATCAATGAGCAGGGCTTTTTGCGCCTGGTTTTCGAAGTGCGGCTGAAGAAGCCGGGAATAAGCCGGCATAACGCGTCGGGCGCTCCGGATGACGTGTATGTTCTGAATATTCCCCAGGGCACCCGCGATTGGACCCGGATCGATATTCCGGTCCATATACCGACGGAAGAAACCGCTTCGGTGTGCTTGTTCCTTGAAGGCCTGCATTATCAAGGTGAAGTCTATCTGGAGCGTCCCTTTCTGATCAGCAGCAACGGTTACAATATTCTTCCCGATTTTTCGCCGGCCGTACCGCAGAAATCCCATTTTTCCTGGCTGGGTCAGAATCTTTCGCGCAAGGAATGGCCGGAATTTAAAATGAGCCTCAATGGCCATGTGTTTTTCCGGGGCGAAGTATTCGAACGCTCGCACCGTTATTCCGAGACCGAAAAAGAATTGCCGCAGAGCTTGATTCATGCCGGGGAGAATCTTTTAGAGCTGGAATTGATATCGGCTTATCGTGAGGCTTTGCCGTATGCCGTCTTTGAACTGGGCTTGATTCAAAACCGCCGGAATGCCTTCAACATCGTCGCTTGCCCGGAACAGGCCGCGGCGGGCCGCCCTTTCGGGATTTTGATCAAAACCCATGAACCGGATCTGCAGCTGACTTTCGCCTGTTCGTCCGGCTTGGTCGAGGTGCTGTCGTCGCTTTCTTTTCCGGACGCCGGGCTGCATGTGATTACCCTGGAAAGCCGGACTGCCGCCAATCAGGTGGTTTTCAGCCTGAGTACGGAGTCGTTTCGGGAACAGGCGGTCATACAGAGGATTTTATATAAACCGGACGACGACGTTTTTACCGGGACCGGCGACATGATCTATATCAATCAGGACACAGCCGACAGCCTCTATTATTTACAGTGGTATTGCGCCGGCCGGATCGGCAATTTGCTGACCGTTAGGCCCACTTACCGCTGGTCGGGAACCCGCGAGCTCAATGCCGGCTTGTGGCCTGATTTTTGCCGTCTGCTCAACGCCTTGAACATCAAATACGTTCATATGATGGACGGCCGGGAATTGCCGGGCAGCTGCGCCAATCCGACGCTCGAGATGATGGACGGCCGGGGGTTTCTGGGACGGCAGCGCCATGAACAGGACGGCGCTTACGCCTATTGGGGCTTTAATGATTTTACAGGACAGGAAGATGAGGAGGCTTATGTCGATCTGTGGCTGCATCTGTTCAGACAGAATATGCGACATAGCCCGACCGTCAATCTGGAAATGGTGCCGCCCAATGTCCTGATGAATGGAGAAACACTGACACTATACCGCGATCCGGCTCTTGCGCCCGATATGGAGCAAGCGTGCGCGTTTTTTGTCGGCCAGCTGGCGAAAACCCGTTATAATACCATCCGGCATACCGGACCGTCGGTTCTATTCAAGTACTTTTTTCAAGCCGGTTACACCTGGATCGGCGCCGAATTGATGTATGGCCCGACGGAAATGGTCATTTCGGCATTGCGCGGCGCGGCTGCCTGTTACGGTCAGGATCAGATGGGCGGTCATCTGGCGGTGCAATGGTCGACGACACCCCATGACACACCGGAACGTTTTGAGCGTTATCGGCTGGCTTTGTTCATTTCCTATATTCAAGGACTGACCGAAATTAATACGGAGGAAGGCTTATGGCATATGGAGGAGTACTATTCCGGCCATAGCCGTTTCAGCAAAGCCTGCCAAGGGCATCTGCAGATTCAGCAGGATTTCTACCGTTATCTGTCGTCGCACACAAGAACCGGACGCTTCTATACGCCGATCGCTTTCCTGCAGGGACGCTATGACGGCTGGCAATGTTTTGGCCGATATGCGGTTTGGGGACATCGGGACATGAAATTCGGCGAACCGGAAGTCAGCTGGGATCTCCTGAAATATTTTTACCCGCTGAGCGTGCCGGACGCCATCTATCGGCATCCCTGCCAGCAAGGCCCCGTAGGCTTCTACACCGGCACGCCGCACGGATCTGTCGACATCATCCCCCTGGAAGGGCCTTCCGCTTTCAAGCAATACAAAATGCTGTCCTTCCTGGGTTATAACAAAGCGCTGCCGGAAGATTTCGACGCCTTGCTGTCGTATGTAAGCGCCGGCGGCCTGCTGCTTTTAGGCTGGCCGCACTGCTCGGTCACGACCGGCCGGGCCGATGTGGCAGCCGGCAGACATGACTATCTGCATCATGAGTTGCTGGACCGGATCGGCGGAGAAACGCATTTTACGCCGCGCTTTGTCTCGGATACCGTGAACGGCGAACCGGTTCGGGTAGCCGTCAATCTGGCCGGCGCCGGCCGCGACGTTCTGTCCCGGACGGATCAGGGCCATGTTTTAGCTTTCAGCATAACCGTCGGACAAGGTACCGTCTACTTTGTCAATGCCGGCGGTTATCCGGCTGCAACGGCTCTGCAGCCTGTATACGAATCGCTTATCGGCTTGGCGTCGGAGCGGGTTCTGGAACAGGAAGCCGAGCAGGGCTTGATCGCCTGCGGCGACGATGTCCAATATACCGTTTACCGGCAGGAAGACGGTTCCCGTCACCTTTATGTCATGGCTGTGGACACCTGGTATCATCGCTGCCAAACAGACCGCAGCGCCGAACTCATTTTCGCCGGAAACCGCTATACCGTGGCGGTTCCGGCGGGCAAGCTCCTGAAGATTGTTGTCAAAGGGGAGTGGGCCGTCTGGCTGACCGACGATATCGGCGAGATCATCAGCATGGAAGAAGAACAGGATATGATCCGGGTTCGGATTCAGGGCACAGGGCGCAGCACGATGGTGGCAGCTTGCCGGGGCGCGGTTCGGACGCAGGAGATCGATTTTACCAATGAGGCGATTCGATGCCTGCTCCTTCATTTATGCAATGCTTGAAAAAATAGGCGAATACGCAAAGATCATCGGCCTTTTTGCATAGAGAATACCGTCAAACCGCCTTATACTGGCTTCAGACCAAGCAATCATCGATATAAAGATGCTTTGTCGAATTTGAAGCTGCGAGGCGATTCTTGTGGAAAAGACGTATAATCCTTATGAACAGATGCTGAATGTTCTGGACCATGCGGCAGCCATGCTCGGGCTGGCGGAAAAAGACTATGTTATGCTGAAGTATCCGGAACGGGAATTGAAAGTGTCGATTCCCGTTGAAATGGACAACGGCGACATCCGGATTTTCGAAGGCTACCGGGTGCAGCATTCCAGTTCGCGCGGACCGTGTAAAGGCGGCATCCGGTATCACCAGGATGTCAACATTGATGAAGTCAAGGCTCTGTCGGCCTGGATGAGCTTCAAGTGCGCGGTTGTCAATATCCCGTACGGCGGCGGCAAAGGCGCGGTCAAGGTCAATCCGCAGGAACTGTCGCAAAATGAGCTGAAACGGCTGACCCGCCGCTACACGGCCATGATTTTGCCTCTGATCGGACCGACCATGGATATTCCGGCGCCGGACATGAATACCAATCCGCAGATCATGGGCTGGATTATGGATACCTACAGCATGTTCAAGGGATACGCGGTCCCGGGCGTTGTCACGGGGAAGCCGATTGAAATCGGCGGTTCGCTCGGACGCAATGAAGCGACCGGCCGCGGCGTCATGTTTGTGGCGAAAGAAATCATGCATCGCGCAGGCCTGCCGGTTACGGGAACCCGGATTGCCGTCCAGGGCCTGGGCAACGTCGGCAGCGCGACCGCGAAGCTGCTCGATCAGGAAGGCTGCAAGATCGTGGCTGTCAGCGACATTTCCGGCGGCGTTTACCATAAGCAAGGCCTGGATATTGGCCAGATCCTCAGCTTTATACACCGCAATCCTTCTGCTCCGAGCTTGCTGAAAGATTATGACGCGCCGGGCGTCAGCCATATCACGAACAGCGAGTTGCTGACGCTGGATGTCGATGTTCTCATACCGGCGGCTATGGAAAACCAGATTACGGCCGATGTCGCCGGCCAGATCAAAGCGAAAATCATTGTCGAAGCGGCAAACGGCCCGACAACGGTTGAAGCGGACAAAATCCTCGAACAGCGTCGGATAACGGTTGTGCCGGATATCCTTGCGAATGCCGGAGGCGTTGTGGTATCCTATTTTGAGTGGGTACAGAACATCCAGTCTCTGATGTGGGATGAAGAAGAAGTCAATCGGATGCTGGAAAAAGTCATGGTTCGCGCTTTCAACGAAGTCTGGGACAGAACCGCCGCATGCCAAACGACGATGCGTCTGGGCGCATATATGGTTGCGATCAGCCGTCTTGTCAAAGCCAAGCAAATCCGGGGTGTCTTTCCTTGATCCTCGGCCGTGAACAAACAGGAGTATCATGGATTACGGATATCTCGACAAAGAGGAATACAAAGACATTCCGTTGCTGAAAATCGAGGAGAACCGCAACGACCTGCCGTTTTTCATCGCCCGGCTTAACCAAGGCAACAACACGAAACACCGGCATGAATTCGTACAGATCGCTTACATCAGCAAGGGACGCCTGAAGCATGTGATCAATGACAATGCTTTCGATGTATTCCGGGGAGACATCTTTGTGATCCCTCCTTATGTTCCGCATTATTATATCGATGAATACCAGGACAACTATGAATTGGTGGAATTCGAATTCATACCGGAATTTATCAACGAACGTTTTTCCGACGAGGTGCAAGACACGCGTTTCATGGATTTTGCTTATCTCGAACCTTTTTTGGTGACGGAAAATGAAATGAAACCGCGTCTGAACCTGTCCGGCTCCGTGCAAATGGAGGTTGAGAAGATTCTCGCCGAAATTCTGGCCGAATATGAAGCGCGAGACATGGATTTCAGTTTGATGATCAAGGCGCTGCTGCTCAAATTGTTGATTTTAGTGGAACGCGAGTTCAAGAGCGAAATAGCCGGAACCGAATATCAAGGCTTGTATGAACGGCATCGCGAAGCCATCTCCTGCGCGATTCAATATGTCGACGAGCATTACGCCCAGGAAATATCCATCGACGAAGCCGCGCGGATTTCCATGCTGTCCCAGTCCTATTTCCGTTATCTCTTCAAGCAGATTACACATCGGACCTTTACCGAATATGTCCAGAATCTGCGTATAAATAAAGCGATCGAGCTGCTGCGGAGCCGGCGCGACATGAAGATCATCGACATTTGCTATAGCGTCGGTTTCAACAATGTCAGCCATTTTAACCGCACGTTCCGGCAGGAAACCGGCGTATCGCCCAAAGCGTTCAGAAGTCTGCCCGACGATCAGCCGTCCGGCGTGTGAATTGTTAAATCCAGTCACTTTTGAGTTGAATCGTGCAAGAATCGGTCCCGGCAGGCTGCTAAACTGATCATGAAGTTAAATTCATGCTTCGGCAGACACAGCTTGCCCGCCGATGAGAAAAGGAGATTGCCATGGACAAATTAGCCTTATTGGGTGGAAACAAAGTAAAAACGACAGAGTTCGGCACCGGGAAAAGATTCGGCTCTTGCCGAATTGCAGAGGCAGTATAGCGGGCTGACCCCTCGCGAGAAAGAGGTCCTGCCATT
>CAYRWC010000037.1:0-13108 GCA_964427795.1 uncultured Oscillospiraceae bacterium
TGATCAACGGCAACCTGACCATTGGCGGCCTGGTTACTTTCAACGGCTTACTGTTTGTCTTGACGCAGCCGATGCGCAATGCAGGCAACCTGATGAATGAGGTCCAGCGTTATGCCGCTTCGGCCGTCAAGATTATTGACCTGCTGCTGGAGCACCCACGCATTCTCCAGCCTGAGGAACACCAGACCAGCGATGACGAGCATTATGAGCAAACCCGGCATATTGAAATCAAAGGTAAAGTCGAATTCCGCGACGCGACCTTTACATATGGCGAAAAACGGGGACATGCGCTGAAACCCTGCCTGACCAATATCAATTTAACAGCTTTGCCCGGGCAGCGGATCGGCATCGTCGGCTTAACCGGTTCAGGCAAAACAAGCCTGGTCAGTTTGATTCCCCGCCTTTATGACACGACCTTTGGCGAAATACTGATCGACGATGTGGATGTGCGCGACTATAACCTGCAGGAATTACGGCGGAATATCGGCATGGTTATGCAGGATGTCTTCTTGTTTTCCGATACGGTTGAAGGGAACATAGCCTACGGCGTTCCCGAAACCGGCAACGATACTATCGAATGGTCGGCTCAGGTCGCCGCGGCCGACGAATTCATCCGCAAGATGAGCGAGGGCTACGATACGATAGTCGGCGAACGCGGCGTCGGGTTGTCCGGCGGACAGCGGCAGCGCATCGCCCTGGCCCGCGCTTTGGCTATGAAGCCCAAAATCCTGATTCTCGACGACACGACGTCGGCCGTGGATATGGAAACGGAACAGGAAATTCAACAGGCACTGGCAACCAACCTGAAAGACTGCACGGTTTTCATCATTGCCCACCGCATTTCATCGGTCCGACATGCCGATCAGATTATTGTCCTGTCGGACGGAAAAATCGTCGAACGGGGCACCCATGAAGAATTGATGGCTTTGCAGAGTGCTTATTACGATGTTTTTGTCACTCAAGCCGGTTTATCGTCAAAAGAACTAGCCGGTACGGTCCGGCAAGAGAAAGGGGGTGTTGAGGATGGCGCGCAACCGATATGATATTGATGAAAATCTGGAGTCTCCTTTCAATTTCGAGCAGTTTAAAAGCCTTTTGAACTATACCCGGCCTTATGCCAAGCCATTGGGCAAGACATTTGCCGCGATGCTTCTGGCCAGCGCGCTGAATCTCCTGGCACCCTTGATTTTGATGCAGGCCATCAACCAGATGATACCGCACAAGGACATCGTCGGTTTGATTGCTATTTCTGCCGCTTATACCGTCATCGTGGTTATTGTGGCGCTTATGACATCATTCCGCATGCGCAGCATGAATAAAGTCGGCCAGGGCATCATCCATGATATCCGGCTGGATATGTTCCGCCATTTGCAGCGGCTGCCCTTTACATATTTCGACGACCGGCCGCACGGCAAAATCCTGGTGCGGATTGTCAACTATGTTAATACCGTCAGCGATCTTTTATCTAACGGCCTGGTCAACTCCCTGGTCGACCTTTTGAGCTTGGTCATTATTATTGTGTATATGCTTTTGGTCGATCCGGTTTTAACCTTGTATGCTTTATCCGGACTTCCCTTGCTGCTGATCGGCATTTTACTCCTGAAAAACGCTCAGCGGCGGGCCCAGCAGGCTTTGTCACGCAAAAATTCGAATTTAAACGCCTATACGCAAGAAAGTCTGATCGGCATGAAGGTCACCCAGGTTTTTGCCCGGGAATCCGTCAATCGGGGGATCTATCATCGCTTGACCAAAGAATTTCGCCGCGCTTATATGAAGTCCGCCATGTTGAATCTGGTCATGTGGCCTTTTGTTGATACGGTTTCCAATGCCACGGTTGCTCTCCTGTACGCAGCCGGCGCGCTCTGGCTGCGCAGCACGACGGGCGATCCGGTTTCGGTCGGCACGATCGTTGCCTTTGTCGGTTATGTTTGGCGGTTCTGGCTGCCGGTGAATAACCTGGCCAATTTTTACAATGCCCTGCTAAACTCTGCCGCCTATATCGAGCGGATATTCGAGTTTTTACATGAACCGGTGGTCATTGAAGACCGCTCCGATGCCATAACCTTGCCGCGCATCGAAGGCAACGTCCGATTTGATGACGTCAGTTTTGCTTATGAAGCGGGGCATCCGGTGCTTGATCATGTTACTTTCGATGCCAAGCCCGGCGATTCGATCGCTTTGGTCGGCCCGACCGGCGCCGGAAAATCGACAATCATCAACCTGCTCTGCCGTTTTTATGACATCAGTTCCGGCGACATCACGGTGGACGGTTATTCCGTTAGTTCGGTAAAGCTGGATTCGCTGCGTACGCAGATGGGCATCATGCTGCAGGATCCTTTTCTCTTTCCGGTTACGGTTATGGAGAACATCCGTTACGGACGGCTCGATGCCAGCGATGAAGAATGCATTGCCGCCGCCAAGGCCGTACATGCGCATGAATTCATTATGCGCCTGTCCTCCGGCTACCAAACGGTGATTAATGATCAGGGCTCCGGTGTCTCGGCCGGCGAGCGCCAGCTGATTTCCTTTGCCCGCGTATTGCTGGCTGATCCGCGCATTCTGATCCTGGACGAGGCGACGGCGAGCATCGACACGCAGACAGAGAAGGCGTTGCAAAAAGGCTTGGACCGCCTGATGGCCGGCCGGACGTCTTTTATCATCGCCCATCGTCTTTCGACAATAAAAAATGCTTCCCGCATCATGGTTATCGCCGATCACAACATTGCCGAGAGCGGAACGCATCAGGAGCTTTTAGATCTGCACGGCCACTACTGGCACTTGTACAACAGCCAGTTTCAAGCTTTGATCGGCTGACGAAGACACGGATCATCATGCTTCCGCAGGTTATCCACAGCGGCTTGTGCAAAGAAAAAATGTTCGAGCAGATAAATGAAATAAAACCGATGGCATAACGTAAAATCCGGAGACGCTTGCAACAAAGCGATTTCTCATTATTGATCCGACAGATGGCGCTTTTTCGCCGGCTTTCGTGAAACAGCATTGTTACAAGCGTTTTACAGATTTGTGACGTGTGAAACATTTTGCCGGGTTATGCACAGAGTTTTCCACTTTATCCACAGGCTGTGTATGATTTTATCCACAGACTGGGGATTCAAACGAAATCAGGCTGCGGATTGTTTTGCTTGTTCTTTAACCGGTTTGTTTTTGGTATAATAAACATTTAGGACAGGAGGAAAGGTATCCATGCAAAGCTGCGCAGTCATTATGGCGGCCGGCGAGGGCAAAAGAATGCACTCGGCGCATGCCAAAGTTGTTCAGGAAGCCGCCGGAAAACCTTTGATCGGCTGGATCCGCGACGCATTGAATCAAGCCGGCGTACAAGATCAGGCTTATATAGTCGGCCATCGCCAGGAGGAAGTCCGTCTGGCTTTGGGCGAGGATGTTGTTTATGTTTTACAGGAACGCCAGCTGGGTACCGGTCATGCGGTGATGCAAGCCCGCCATTTCCTCGAAGGCAGACCCGGCTGCGTTTTGGTTTTATGCGGCGACGCGCCGCTTATCCGCGCGGAAACGCTGCAGGCTGTTTTAAAGCAATTTGCCGCCGAGAAACCGGCCGCCCTGATCATAACGGCCGAAGCGGCCGATCCGTCCGGGTACGGCCGGGTTCTGCGCGATACGGACGGCGCCGTGCAGGCGATAATTGAGCATAAGGACGCAACGCCGGAGCAACGGCTGGTTCGTGAAATCAATTCCAGCATGTACTGCTTCGATACGGAGCTTTTGTTGGCGGCGCTGGAAAAAATCGGCTGTGACAATCGGCAGCAGGAGTATTATCTGACCGATACGATCGGCATCCTCATCAGCGAAGGTTATCGTGTAACCGCTTATCAGACCGAATTTACCGAAATCCTTGGCGTTAACGACCGGATCCAACTGCAGGAAGCGGCGAAAACGCTGAACAGCCGGATCTTGCTGCGCCATATGCAGGCCGGCGTTTCCATCGTCGCGCCGGATCAGACTTGGATCGACGAATCGGTCAGCATCGGCGCGGATACACGGATACTGCCCGGCTGCAGTTTGCATGGCTGCACCCGGATCGGTTCGGATGCCGTTATCGGGCCCGACAGCCATCTGACGGATGTCGTTGCCGGCGATAAGGTTCATTTAGACCATGTGGTCGCCGCAGCCTGTACCATCGACAGCGGCGCCGATCTGGGACCGTATGTCTGCGTCCGTCCCGATACGGCGTTTGCGGGCCATAACGGCCAGAACAAAATATATGGGGAGAATGCCGGTGCCTGAAGATACGATCTGGCTCGTAGCCGGCCTGGGCAATCCCGGTCTCCAATATGTAAAAAATTGGCACAATTGCGGCTACCGCGCCCTGGATCTGCTGGCGGAACGGCATAAACTGACGGTTGACCGCATCCGTTTCCATGCGCTCAGCGGATTGGGCCTGATCGGCGGTTCAAAGTGTTTGCTGATCAAGCCCACAACCTATATGAACCTGAGCGGCGAATCGATTCGGGAAGCGTCCGCTTATTATCATATTGACCCCGGGCATTGCCTGGTTATTTATGATGATGTAGACATTCGTTTCGGACAGATCCGCATCCGGGAAAACGGCGGTCCGGGGACTCACAACGGTATGCGGTCAATTGTCCGGAGCCTGGGCGGCGGGCAATTTCCGCGCGTGCGCATCGGTATCGGACCGCAGCCGGAGTTATGGGACATTGCCGATTATGTCTTGTCCGATGTTCCGGAGTCGGCTTGGAATGATCATGCTGCAGCCTTGAGCACAGCGGCCGACGCCGTCGAAATGATCCTGCAAAAAGGCATTGACGCTGCGATGAGCCATTATAATCATCGCTGAACCGTATCTGACTATTCGGTTTATCGGTTCTTTTAATCAGCCTTCGCCGGCAAGGAGTTTTTATCATGTCTGTCAATCATCAAGATCATTGGCTGGAAAAGTCATCATGTGATCCGGCTTTCCAAAAACTGGAGCTTATCCTGCGCCGGAACCTGCGGCAGCCCGTCAATATCATCGGACCGGCCGACACGCAGAAAGCCTGGCTGGTCATGTCCCTGGCTGAACGTACCGGCCGCCGTCCCTGCATTCTGGTGCCGGATGAATTGCGCGCCCGATCATTGGCGGCCGACCTGCGGGCGTTGACGCCGCAGCCGGTTTTGATTTTTCGCCCGCGTGAATTGAATCTGACCGATGCCGAAGCGGCAAGCCGCGAGAGCGAACAACAGAGGACCGCCGTTATCAGCCGCCTTCTGGCGAAAGACTACGGCGCGTTGATTATCACTGCCGCAGCAGCCGTACAGAAATTGCCGCCCGATGCGGTCTACCGGAGTTTTCTTATATCACTGAAAACCGGCTGTACGGTCGATCCGGAAGCGCTTTGCCAAAAACTGCTGAACGCCGGTTACGAACGGATGCGGCTGGCGGACGGTCCGGGACAATTTGCCCGACGGGGCGACATCATCGATATCGTGCCGTCTGCGGCTGAAGACCGCCAGGAAGCACAGGGTATCCGGTTGTCTTTTTTCGATCAGGAACTGGATGCGATCAAACGGTTCGATCCGCAGAGTCAGCGATCCAGTGAAATGCTGACGGAAACGATCGTGCCGCCGGTCCGTGAATGGCTGATCGGTCCGGACACGCATGACCACCTGGCGGAAAAAATGGTCGCTGCCGGACAGGAGAGCTACAGCCAGGCGCTGGCGTTGGGTTCAACCCGGGAAGCAGCCGATCAGGTACGTCAGATGGCCCGCCGCGACGCGGAGAAAATAGCGGCCCGCCTGCATTTTAACGCCTTGGACCGCTGGCTGCCGCTGCTTTACCCGGATGCTGCCTCGATCCTGGATTATGCCATCGGCGAAGATACGCTGATCTTTTTAGATGAACCGCTGCGTTTCCGCAACCGGATGGATGCCGCTCAAGCCGAATGGGATGAGCGAACGAAAACGATGCTGTCCAAAGGCCAGGTTCTGCCTTTGACCAGCCAGGCTGTTTTCCGCGGCGTGGATATCAATATTCAACTTGATCAATATAGCCGGGTTCTGGCTTTGTGTCAGATCGCGTCATCCGGAAACGGCATGCCGGGAGCAGATTCGGTAACGATCGGCGGTCGTCCGGCAGACAGTTACCGCGGCCGCGAGGCTCAGCTTCTGAGCGAGATTGCCGAATGGATTGCGCAAGGCAATCAGGCCGTCCTGTTTGCCGGTTCGGATGCCAGACGGGAGCGCCTGCGCCAGATGCTGCTGGAAAAAGGACTGGATTGCCCGGTTTCCGCGTCCGGCATGCCGCGCGGCTTTGTCTGGCCGGCGGCGGGGCTCATGGTGGTCGGCACCCAGGATATATTCGGCAGTGAACGGCCGGCCCGCCGGCGCCAGCATCAAGGACTGCGGATCGATTTGTTCAGTGATTTGATTCCGGGCGAAATGGTGGTGCATGAGGCGCACGGCATCGGCCGGTATGAAGGATTAGTCAATCTCGAAAGCAACGGCATCCGGCGCGACTACTTGAAAATTGTTTATGCCGGTGATGATTCGCTTTATATACCGATGGAGAGTCTGGATCAGATCCAGAAGTATGTCGGCGCCGAAGGCCGGGAACCACATTTGTCCAAATTGGGCGGCCAGGAATGGAACCGGATGAAGGAGCGCGCCCGGGAATCGATTCGCAAACTGGCTACCGATCTGGTTCGCTTGTACGCCGAAAGAACAGCCGTCAAGGGCCGTCATTTTGCTCCCGATACCGTTTGGCAGCAGGAATTCGAAGAGAATTTCCCTTTTGAAGAAACACCCGACCAGCTGCGCAGCATGAGCGAAATCAAACAGGATATGGAAAGCGACAAAGTGATGGACCGCCTGTTATGCGGTGATGTTGGCTTTGGCAAAACGGAAGTCGCGTTCCGCGCTATGTTCAAGTGCGTGATGGATGGCTGTCAGGCAGCCCTGCTGGCGCCGACGACGGTTCTGGCGCAGCAGCATTTCGACAACCTGCGTCAGCGTATGGCCGGATTTCCGGTCAATATCGGGCTTTTAAGCCGTTTCGCGCCGGAAGCGATGCAAAAAAACACTTTAAGCGGCCTGGCTCACGGGAAAGTAGATGTTGTGGTCGGAACCCACCGCCTGCTTTCTGCCGATGTCCGCTTTAAACAGCTTGGCCTTCTGGTTGTCGACGAGGAACAGCGGTTTGGCGTCGATCATAAAGAAAAATTGAAGGCGATCAGCCCGACGGTCGACGTACTGACTTTAACCGCGACGCCGATACCGCGTACACTGCATATGGCTATGTCCGGCATCCGTGATATCAGCGTTCTGGAGGAAGCACCCCAGGACCGGCGCCCGGTGCAGACCTACGTCATGGAATATGATCAGGAAATTATTATCGAGGCGATCCTGCGGGAGATTTCACGCAACGGGCAGGTCTTTTATCTGTTCAACGACACGCGCCGGATTATGGAAAAGACTTCCGCGCTGGAGAAACTCCTGCCCGGCGCCCGCATCGTTTATGCGCATGGCAAAATGGGGGAGAAGCAGCTGGAGGAAATCGTCAGCTCCTTTATCGCTCATGAGGCGGATATTTTGGTTTGCACCACAATCATCGAATCCGGTATCGATATGCCGAACGTCAACACCATCATTGTCGAAGACGCCGACCGGCTTGGTTTATCGCAGCTTTATCAGCTGCGCGGCAGAGTTGGCCGTTCAGATCGTCAGGCTTTTGCCTATGTTACGTATAAGCGCGATAAAGTCCTGACCGAAATCGCCGAGAAACGGCTGACGGCCATCCGCGACTTCACCGAGTTGGGCGCCGGTTTTAAAATCGCCCTGCGCGACCTGGAGGTCCGCGGCGCGGGTAATCTCCTCGGCGCCGAGCAGCATGGCCATCTTGACGCGATCGGATATGATCTCTATTGCCGGATGCTGGAAGAAACCGTCAAGGAATTGCAAGGCGAGAAACCGCCGGTCAAGATAACGGCTGCCGTCGATCTGGATGTCGACGCTTTTATAGCCCGGTCTTATATTCCGGACGAAGGTCAGCGTATGGATATGTACCGGAGGGTCGCGAGCATTGCCACACTGGCCGACTATCAGGATGTGCTGGACGAATGGCTCGACCGTTATGGCGAACCGCCGGCGGCCGCTTTAACCTTGGCGGATATTGCTTATATCAGATCGGCGGCTGAACGGAACGGGATCAATCGAATCTATCAGCAGCAGAACAATCTGGTTTTGAACTATGCCGAGAACTTGACGCCGGATATGGCCGTTTTATCACGACTGCTAGTGATGCCGGCTTATAAAGGCTTGTTGTTGTTTAATGCCGGAACCAAGCCCTATCTGGTCTTCCGCAACGCGGCGCGGGAACGCTGGATGATGGCCGAGCAGCTGCGCCGGCTTTTCATGGCGGCAGAACCGGATACCGTCTCGGTAAAGCAATCCGGCGCTTCAGCAGGATCGCCGAAAACCCGAAGCGGGGATTCGGCGGAAGCCGGTTAAGCTTTCTGCGAAGGACTGCCCGGCCGGCCGAGTTGTTTTTGCAGTTTGATGAAGTCGTCGGTATTGCCGACCAGCATGAAACCGGCCAGGTTGTCGTTGCGGTAAACGAGTTTGCGGTAATTGCCGTTCTTTTCGTCCAGATGAACATCCAATTCATAGGATGGCTCGGCCGTCAGACCCTGGTCGCCTTGAACGGCGACATGTGTGTCCATCGTGTGGATAACATAAGGCGGCGCCGTCGGTTCAAAGCTTGCCTGGCCGCCGGCGGCGTTGATTCCCGCCACCTGGCCTTGCCGGCGGGCGGATGCCCAGAGGCCGTACCAAAATCCTTCCGGTTCGGCCGCATCGCCGGCTGCGTAAATATCCGGCAGGTTCGTCTGCATGTTCAAATCGGTAAGAATGCGACGCTGAACGGTAATGCCGCTGCCGCCAAGAAAATCAGCGGCTGCTTTTACCCCGATACTGACCAGGATCAAATCCGCATCGATCTGCCGTCCGTCCTGCAGCCGGAGTCCGGCCGCAGCACTTTCCGGATCGGCCGTCATGCCGATAATCTCCGTTATGTCCGCGGACAGAACGACCGTTACATCCTGCTGACGGACCCGGCTGCATAATACGGCGGAACCGGCCGGATCCAGCTGATTCATCAGCAGCCGCGGCGCTTTTTCGAGGATCGTGACCGGCAGACCCCGGCGGCGAATATGATAGGCAGCTTCCAGACCGAGCAAACCGCCGCCGATGACGGCGACGCGACCGGCATGCGACAGGGCGCCGGCCAGATCAAGAGCGCTTTGCATCAGCCAGAGCGTATGTACACCCGGTTTACATATCCCGGTAATCGGGGGGATAAAACTCCGGCTGCCGCTGCAGATAATCAACTTATCGTAAAACCGGCGGCTATCGGCTGTCTGAAGACAATGACGGACCGGATCGACAGCCGTTACCGAAACTTGTGTTTCAATCTGTATATGTTGTTGTTCATACCATTCGGCAGTATGAATCGCTAATTTGCCGCTCATGGCGGGATCATCCAATACTTCGCAGAGCCTTGGCCGATAATAGGGTAAAAAGCTGTCCTGCGTCAGGATGCCGACCGGAACGGCCGGATTTTGTCTGCGAACCGCTTCAGCCGCGGAAATGCCGGCAATACTGCTGCCGATGATGATGATTGGCTGCTCCATATATCCATCCTCCCTTGCCGCTTCCGATGTGTGATCTTAACGCGCTTGAACACGGGTGACAACAATCTTCCTGCGGCATGATGATTTTAGTATAACATGGAAGCCGGTTATAATCAGGATACATCCGGACGATTCAGCATATTTCGGCAAATCAACGTAATGCCTGCCGATACGGCCGTTGTCCACAAAGAAAAAATCAACAGTCCGGCCGCATAGCTTGACAGTCCGATCGCGGCGATGATGCTGATGATCGCGCCCGGAGCTGCGGTTACGGCTAAAACAATGATGTAAATAAACAATTGGATCGTTTTTCCAGGCATCCCGCCAAATAAATAATCGGTCAGCACACTGGCGGCTATAAACAAAAGCGACAGGGCTATCCGGGCGACGACGCAGGCGGCGACATCCAGCGGATCGGCCTGGACGATCCAGCCGATCGGGATCATGGTCAAAATTGACAGAACCGTGCTTTTAAGAATATGTTCGGCGCAGATCATGATTAATTTTTTAAATGGACCGGCAGGGATCAGGTAGACATAAGGATGAAGGAGTTCTTTAGCCCAGCGGCCCATGAAAGATTCAAAGACCATAATGTAAACGGAGAAAAAGAATGCCGGCAAAATGCCTTCCTTGCGCATGAAAAAAGCGAAAAGCCAGGAGACAAGCAGAAAAATCAATGAAACCGCGTCAAGGATAAATACTTTGGACCGGCGGTTTTCCAACAGATGTTTGTAGAAGAAAACCGACGCGCCGGTCCCTCTGCCGATGCCCAGCCGGCCTTTGCGGACCTGATGAGGCGCCGATTCGGCGACTTTCCCTTCCTTGCGGGCGTTCAATGCGGTAAAAGTCGATTCGGCGGCGACAATGACATCTTCGTAATAATCGGAATTCAATTTAGCGGTCAAGACAACGAGCAGTCCGATTAAGAAAACCGTTAAACCCAAACCGTAAAGGATCAGCCCGGCATCGCCGCTCATCAGTCCGACGGCAAATGCCTGCAGCCACCCGGCGATGGGAATCAGCCGGCAGGCCGGCTGATTGGCGCCGGCTACCAGAGCCGCCAATTTGTCTTCGGCACCGAAAACGGGCATCAGAATAAAAAGGGCAAACAAGGCCGAAGCGCCATAGATGATGAAGCGGATTACGGTTTTACGGCGGTCATTGCCGCTTGAAAACGAATATATGCCCATAGCCGCCAGCTGCGAGGTGAAAACGACCAGCATATATCCGACAATAATGGAAAGCAAATCGAAAATGCCGGCATTGTAGGCATTGGCCAGCCAGCCGTATTGGAAAACCAGGAAAAAAGCCATCATGGCCGTTGTACCCAATTGGCTGACCAGACCATAAATAAGAATCCTTTTCGGTGAAATCGGCGCGCTGAACAGCAAGTTGACATCGGCCATCGAATAGAAGCTGGCTCCGTTATTCAGGCCGTTCAACAGGCCGATAACCATGATCATCGCATAGAGTGCCAGCATCATCGCATATACTTCGCGGATATCGCCGTAATCCCGCGGCTTCTGCTGTCCCATGAAAGCCGAAAATACCGTCAGTCCAAGCATTAAGACGACCAGAACGGTTACGATGAGCCGGGCCGGCTTATGCACCAGTTCCTTGAATGAATTGATGGTTCGTTTGCGAAACTGATAAAACAAAGCGTCCATTATGCTTCGGCCCCTTTGCCTTCCGTTATTTCGAAGAAAAGCTCTTCCAGACTCTTGTCATCCGTGTCGCCGCCAATATTCCGTTTTGTGGCGGCAAAGGAGCCTTTCATCATGATATGAGCCACATCCCAATAATCTTCGACGCTGTCCAGCATATGCGTGCTGATCAAGATCGAGTCGCCGGCTGTTTTTAATTCGCGAAAAAGGTTCTTCAGTTCTTTGATGGCATGAGGGTCAAGCCCGACCAGCGGTTCGTCGAAAATCAAAGTCTGCGGCTTGTGCAGCAGCGCACAGCAAATCGACAGTTTCTGCTGCATGCCTTTGGATAATTCCTTGCCCAGTTTATCGGCTTTGTCGGCCAATTCAAAGCGTTCCAGCAGTTCGCCGGCATACTCCTCCCAATGGCTCAGACCGTACGCCCGGGCGATAAACTCCAAATGTTCGTTGATCGTTAACAAATCATATATAGCCGGCATCTCGGGTATGTAGCCAAGCCGGCGTTTGGCATCCAGGCTTTTATTCGGATACCCGCCTATTTCGATATTGCCGGTAAACCGCAGCAAGCCGGCGATACATTTGATCAAAGTCGATTTGCCGGCTCCGTTCGGACCGACCAGAACGGCGATTTCTCCATCGGCAACCGAAAAGCTGATATCATTATTGGCGATGAGTTTACCATATTTTTTTGTGACATTCTGCACGACAAACATCTTTTATCTCCAATCGCGGGTTATTGCCAATCTGAATATAATTACTTGTCAATGCCATATCATAACACATAAGAGAATTAAGCGCAAAACTGCTCGGGTGGTCGCCTGACCCTGGACGCGGGGGTTTTGTTTCTAAGCGGATGCGTTGCATTTTTTCACGTAATGCCGTATAATGTCGGAGTTGTGTCCCGGTGGCCTAAAGGATAAGGTGGCAGTTTCCGGAGCTGCTGATACGGGTTCGATTCCTGTCCGGGACGCCAAAAAACCGCTGAAGCTTGATGAAGTTTCAGCGGTTTTTAATTCTTGGAGCCGGCCGCTCCGGCGATCGGTGCGATCGGCCGGTTTTCCCGGTCGGACCGCCGGCATGGTGCCGCCGGCTCATCAAGAAGATTTATTTCTTGTTGGGGATTTTCAAAATGGTCTCGCGTATGGCTTGTTTAACCGATTCGTCCGTTTCCGTTTCAATTAAATGCTGCAAATGGGTTTTAGTGACTTGGTTTCCCATGACGCCCATACTTTGCACGGTGGCCAGGCGAATGGCCGGATCGGAATCGCCCAATAGGCTGATCAAGCTGTTGACTGCCGCTTCGTCGCCGATTGTTCCCAGCGCTTTAATAGCCAGGATGCGGATATCCTGCTTTTTATCGGTAAGCAAAGCGACCAGTTTACCACTGTTCCTTTTCTTAGCGTACCGTTCAATTTTTGTACCCTTATCGGCGAATAACATAAATAATCCTCCTCGCGTTCTGCGTCAGCGGTTAATCGATAGTCCATTCATTTTTTTGGGCTTAAAGGAATTATATCGCTTGATTGTGAACAAATTGTAAAGAGACGTTCGCAGCTTCGTAACAAATATTGTCAAAAAAGCAACGAATTGCGGATTATCATCGGCGGGCTTTGACAAAGTGCCGCTCAGACTTTACCATAAATGAGAGATGCGGCAAGCAATGAAAACAGGTGGAGCATACTGAGAAAACGGCGCTATCCCGGTCATGCGGGCTGCCCGACAGAGACTCAGGACAGGGATTATGAAATTTTATGGGACACTATACCGTTTTTGCCGGGGTGT
>CAYRWC010000038.1:0-12775 GCA_964427795.1 uncultured Oscillospiraceae bacterium
GGTCGTATGGGCGAAAACCCGTTCTGAATCCGTCTCGAAAAACAGGATTTCCCGCAGAGATAAATAAACCTGTTCTTCTCCTTTATAAAAAGGCGGCAGCGGGCGGGATTGCTCCGACTGGCTGATTCTCCTGATGATCGACTCAACTTCGGGCGTGGTTTCCCTGCAGTAGATCACCACTTCCTCCGGCTTGCCTTTATCGATCCGTTCTACTCGCACCTGCATGACGTTTACCTCATAAACAGATTATAGGCCGTTTTATCAGGATGAAAAGACGAATACGGCCAGTGGTCGGATTTCGCCGGTCAGTGGTTATTATTTGCCGGCGGCGTCATCGGCCGGCCGGAATCTTGATCTGCCGGTTGTTTACATGCCGTCCGCGCAGATCGAGACAAAATGGCGGAACAGGCTGCTCATGTCCGGAAGATCCCCTCGCTCATCGCCGATCATTCGCTCCGGATGCCATTGAACGGCAAAAATCGGCAGCGTCCTATGTTCGATCGCTTCGATGACACCGTCGGCAGTCCGGGCTGTAGCCTGAAACCCGGGAGCGCAATCGCGCACCGCCTGATGATGGTAGGAATTGGTCGGCGCCCGGTCGCCGATGAGCTTGCCGATCAGGCTGCCCGGTGTTGTTTGGACCCAATGGGCGTTCTTTTCCCGGAGTTTCTCCGTCCGATGGTCATCCGGGCTGTTCAGCTGGACGGTTATGTCCTGCCATAGCGTCCCGCCGGCGGCGACATTGATGGTCTGGATGCCGCGGCATATCCCGAAAATGGGTTTCTTGCGGCTGGCAAAAGCCTGATAAAGCCTGATTTCCATTTCATCCAGATTCCGGTCGAATACAACGGTCTCCGTTAAGGTTTTCTGGCCATATCGAATCGGTTCGATATCGATACCGCCGGTAAAAATAATACCGTCGGCCAAACGGGCATATTCTTCCGGATCGCCGCCGGCGCTTAATAAAGGAGCGCCGCCGGCCCGGCTTATCGCCTGGGCATAACTGGATTTCAAGCAATAAATAACGCCGTCGCCAAAGTGATCGGCATCTTCTTTATACTTCTGAGTCAATAAAACGGCTGGTTTCATCTTCACTTTCACCTGCTGTCCCGATTCATTCGCGTCAGGGTTTGCGGTTGGGCAAACCAGATAAGCTCTGCTTCCGGCGGATCAAAACCGGTAATAGTAAATCCGGCTGCCGCGCCTTTTTTAAAAGGCAAAGTCAATCCGCACAATTGCTGGCTCCAAAGGCCAAGATACGGTTCATGGCCGACTACCAGCACTGTGTCCGACGTCTTCACAGCCGCCAGCGTTTCGAGCAAGTCCGTAAAAGCGCCTTCGCTGATAAATTCATGATAATCAATTTCGGGCGTTTTAAAAATTCCGGCCAAAACATCGGCCGTTTGCGCCGCGCGATCCAGCCGGCTGGACCAGATCAGCATCTGATCGGTCTTTTCGATAAAAAACCGCAAGCCGGGCATGGATTTCAAAAGTTTTTTCCTGCCCTCAGGCGTCAAAGCTCTTTTCGCGTCCAGCGACGGATCGCATCTTTCTTCGGCTTTTCCATGGCGAATCAAAACAAGCTCCATATTATTCCTCCTGTCGAACCTGCAGCTTACTGCATTCTAAAATCCAGATGGACCGGCGGTGTGCGTTCCCGCTTTGCCTGCTCGAGCAGAGGATCGCCGGGCCGGCCGGTTCCGCCCTGTTTCATGGCACATAGGCGAAACCAAAGATCGGTCAGCTTGACTTCGCCCTCACGCACATCGCTCAGCTCTATTTTATTATTAAGCATGCGCTCAGCTTCAGCAATATCGCCGGTATCCAACAACGCTTCGATCAGGACCACCTTCAGGCGTCCCAGTTTACGGACTACGGCCGGCAGTGTCCGATAGACCTGAATGACATCCTGAGGCCGGCCGGCCTTGCTTAAAGATGTTAGTGCTTCTTTGGCGATATTGCGTTCAGGAAGCATGCGGACAGCCTGTAACAACAATTCGGCCGCTTCTTGTTCATTACCGGCCATCTGCCGGATCACAGCTTTACAGCGCAGTGCCCACGGATTAGCGGAGCAATCCAGCGATTGACTGAAGGCTTTATCCGCCTCACGCAATTTCCCTGCGTATGCCAGAGCGACCGCATACTGGTAATAGCCAAACCAATGACGGCTGCCGCCCTCGCGGATCGTGTCGCCGAGCAGAGTCTCCCACTCCGGTCCTATCTGATAACTGCCCGGTTCCCGTAAGGGATCCGGACTGGGCAAGCTTCGTTCGCGAGCCAGCTGCAGCCAGATTTTTTCCTGAACGCCAAGGCGACGTCTCGGAAAACGCAAACCGCCGTCGTGAAATCTCTCTTGTAATATGGCTTGCTGGACATGAGCCCAGCCGGCGCCGGCAAAGATGATCTGTCCGGAATGGCCGTTGAGGCCTTGTTCGGCTGCTGCCAGCATTTTATCCACATCAGCGCGCGGGCATGTCTTCTCCAGGGCATTTCCCAGAGATTCGGCCGCGGCTCGCCAGTCTGTTCCCTGTACCAGCGCGGCATCGGCCGTTATCGGTCCATATGTTTCCATCCAGCTGATAACCTGGCCGCTTTTCATCGGCAAATGCTCCAGCTGCGTATGCGCCAGCCCGGCTTGTATCTCCAGATAAGCGCTGCCAGGTTTGGACAAAAAGGTCTGCCAGTTGCGGCCGCCTGTCCCCATGCCCCAGACAAACAGTTTACGGCCTTGCAGCACATCGGTCGAAGACTGGACAAAGCCATATCCATCGCCGCCAACGGCCGAGATCCATCGCCGTTGTCCTCGGGGCAGGTCAAAAAAGAAATCCATGGCCTGCGGCAGCTCGGTCGTCCGGCTGATATCCCAATGAAGAGTTCCTGATAAATCCTTGCTGTTGTTAAGCTTTTCAGCCTCCACTGTCATATAGGGGACGCCGACTTTCGCCAGTTTGCCGCCATAGCCATAACGGAAAGCTTTATCAGCCGGTACGACAACGCGGACATCTTCCCGTTCATCAACGGCCATATTGCTCCACCAATAGACTGCGGTATCCGTATCGGCCGTATTGTCGATGCGTACCCGAACATACAGATGACGCGCGTCGTCCGGCAGCATGGCTTCAATCCGATAAACCAGGCGGCGTATCCGTTCATATTGATACATGCGCAAGACCGGCGTACCATCGGCCAGCGAAAGCGTCTCAACAAACATTTTATCTACGGTAAACGGCGAATGACCGATGATGCCGATATTCCATTCCACACCACCGGAAATCCAGGCATTGCGAAGCGCCAAGTTGCACGGTTGAAACACGGGGTTACAGTGCAGCAATTCATGTCCGGTCGTTTTATCGATCAGCGACCATAGCCGGCCGCCCAGTTCCGGCAGAAAAACAGCGCGGATATACCGGTTTTCCAACACCGCCGCCTGCCAGATTCGAGGTTTTTTAATCCGGTTATAACCATCTTGGATCAGATAAGGCAAAATGCCATTTACACGGCCCCAGCCCATATACCGGGCTTCATCCGCCGTGACCGTGTTTTCATCGATAACAATCGACGCATGCTGATCCGCCGAATTCCGAATGTCCGGCAAAGGATTCGGCTTACCCAACGAAGCTGAGGGCATTTCATAGTCGCAAAAAACCAAACTGGACATGGTTTCTATCTCCTTGTTTTCAATCATATTTTCATGCGGATTACGGCTGCTGCCGGCTGAAGGCAGCATAAACGGCATTATGCAGAAGCTTTCGGAACCGGATGATCTTTATATTGTCGCGGGTCGGATGCACGCGGTTGGTCAGCAGAACGACAAAAAGGCCGCTGCCGGGATCAACGGCCAGACTGGTGCCGGTGAAGCCGGTATGCCCGATTGACCGCGCCGGAAAGAGATCGCCCATAAAATTGCCTTCCCCGCCGGCCAGCTTAAAGCCGAGGCCGCGATTTTCCGTCATGCCCGGCGTATGATTGGCGGTTGCCAAAGCAAACATCGCCGGACTCAGATAAGCGGCGCCGTCCGGCAGCCTGCCGCCCGAAGCCACCATCCGGGCAAAAATAATCATGTCGTCCAGGGTGCTGAAAACACCGGCGTTGCCGGAAACGCCCTTCTGAAAACGGGCGTTCTCATCGTGGACAACGCCCCGCAAATATTGCCCGGTTTCCCGATCCCATTCTGTCGGCGCTATATCGTCGCCGGCTTTTGGATGATAGGTCGTCCGTTGCATGCCGAGTGGACCGAAAACCAGATCGTCGGCTAATTGATCGAGCGGCCGGCCGCCGATTTGTTCCAGAATCTTGCCGAGAAGAATATATCCCATACACGAATAAATCGTCATTTGCCCCGGACAGGCGGCCAGCGGCTGTGCCAGGATCAAATCGGCAGCCCGCGACGGATCGTCCGTCAGGCCGGCCAGATGAAAATGCGCCAGAATACCGCTCGTATGAGTCATCAGCTGGAAAATTGTGATATCGGATTTATCGGCAGGGGCTTGAATGAAACGGCCGACCGTATCCGTCAGACATAAGCTACCCGTTTCGATCATTTTCAGGGCAATCATCGTCGTCGCCAGCACCTTGGACAGGCTGGCCATATCGAACAGGGTTTCCGGTCTGGCTTCGCCGTATACTTCGCGAAACAGAAGCCGGCTGCCCGCGCCGACGGCAACGGCGGCAGAAGGGAACGATCCGTCTTCTATGCCCTGTCGCGTCATCCGGCGGACAACGGCAAAAGAATCAATAAAATCAGGCACTGACATTCCTTCTTTCCCGATTCTGTCTGTTTCCATTATAAACGACTTTTTAAGTGCGGCTCGACGGCGATCAGCGGGACCAGCATTTCTTCTTCACATAATCCGGCGTGGTGACCCTTAAAAGGCGTCCGCGGCCGATTAAACAGGCTCCGGTAGCGCAGAATAGCTTGTCCGGTGCCGCAAGCCAGATAATCGCCGAGGAAATCATCGACTTTCCGATGAGGTGTACCCGACCCGAAAAGGCCGCGTTCCAACACTTCCCGACGCGGCATCAGCAGAAAGCTATCGCTCAGCCGTTCCTGAAAAAGCGCTTCGAATCGGGTGATCGCGCCCGGCTTGACAAAGAGGGACGCCGCCCTGACTTCCAACGAAGGCGGTAAAATCAGGCAGTCCATCAGCTCAGGGATATCATCCAGAAAAATCTCGCGTGTTATCTCGACTTGTCCATGATCAGCCGTAATGATCATCAACGTATCGTCGAGGCTGCCGTCCAGCCGATCCAGCAATTGATCCATCGTTTCAATTTCCTGCCGGACTTCCGGGCTATAAGGGCCTTCCCGGTGCATCAGGGTATCCGGCTCATACCAATAGCCCAGAATCAGCTGATGTCCGGGTTCCTGGCAATAAGCCCCGATCTTGTCAACAAAATCGGCAAAATGGCTGACGCCGTTTTCCGCAAATGGCGGCAATACTCTGCGGCATTGAACCTTATCGGCATCCGGACGGTTAAGCGAACGCCCGATTTTTGCCGTAATATCCTCAAAAGGCAGCAGGCTTTGCGCCGGCGAGGGTTCTATCGTCATGCCGGCGAAGCTGTCGCGATCCAGAAACAGATCGACAATCCGGCCGTATTCTTTAAACCAGGCGTTCCAGCCGATCCACCCGTGCTCGAGCGGCGACAACCCCGTTAACAGGGAAGTGGTCGCGGCTGTTGTCGTGCATGGATAAACCGATGAGAGATCCGTCAGATAATGGCGCCGCAAAAAGCTCTCCGGCGGACTCAGTCGGCGCAGACAAGCACTGCCCAATCCATCGAGAATAATCAGCACGATGTTCTTGCACGGTAAAGCCAGCAGTCTGTCTACCCGTTCAAGCCCCGGATGCGTCGTGAGAATGCCATAATGCCGCAGCAGAGAAGATGTTACGCCGAGAATATTATTTTCATAATCCGGAAAAACAATCATCACGCGAACCTCCTTTGCCTCTTTTGGGGGTACGCTTATATTATATACCGCAGCCGGCAATTGTTGATTGTTTTGTGCGAATGTGTGTGATATCATGCCTTTGTGAGGAGATGAGTGTATTTGTTTGCAAATGAACGTTATGCTTTGATTCTTGATCGCATCCAGTCCAACGGATCCGTGACTGCTTATGAATTGGCGGAGCAGCTGGGAACATCGACCGAAACGGTGCGGCGCGATTTATTATATCTGGAAAAACAGAATCGGCTGCAGCGGGTTCACGGCGGCGCCGTCGCTCTGAATATGATGAAGACATTTTCCGGCATGCCGCAGCGCCTGCAGGAAAACAAGCAGCAAAAGGAGCAAATAGCGCAGATCGCCGCCAAACTGGTCAAAGAAGGCGATGTTCTGGCGATCGATGCCGGCAGTACGGCCTATGAATTTGTCCGGGTTCTCAAAGAACGCTTTCGCAACTTAACGATTATCACCCATTCCGGCCAGAATTATGACGTGCTGAAAACGGTTGAAGGGTTTCGCATTATTCTTGTCGGCGGCGAATATTTACGGACCGAAGATTTTTTTTACGGCCATATGACTCTGGATACGATACAGAAATTGCACGTATCCACTTACTTTCTATTCCCTTCGGCCATTAGCCTGAAATATGGCATCGCCGATTTTATTGCCGAAGGCATACCCATTCAAAAAGCATATCTGGGCATCGCCGACCGGGTTGTCGTCATGGCGGACAGCTCGAAATACGAAAAAACCGCGTTGTTGAAAGTCAGCGACATGAACAGCACCTATATATATATCACCAGCAGCGACCTGGATGAAAGCATCTGCCGTCTCTATCAAAATAACGGTGTGACCCTTTATAAAAACGAGAAAGATCTGACGCCGGCCTAAATCCATCAGCAAGTTCTGAAGCCGCCGCAGAATGAAAGGATTATCTTCACTATGCCCGGAAAAATAATTTCGCGTCAAGGTATTCGGTCTTTATCCCTGCTCAGTTTTGCGGTCTACTTCGCCAGCTACCTGACCCGCATCAATTATGGAGCCATTATCGCGGAAATCGTCCAGTCCGAAGGTATCTTGAAATCCTCGGCATCGCTGGTTACGACAGCCAGCTTTATTTCTTACGGCGCCGGGCAATTGGTCAGCGGTTATATCGGCGACCGCGTCAATCCCCGATGGCTGATCTTCGGCGGCCTCGCCGCGACATCGGTTTTGAATCTTTTTCTGCCGACCGCCGGAACCGTTGAAATCATGACGGCCATCTGGTTTTTAAACGGCTTTGCCCAGGCGATGATCTGGCCGCCGCTTGTAAAAATCCTATCTGGTTACTTATATCCCGATAATTTTCAGAAAGCCTGTGTGACGGTAACCATCGCCGGATCCGTCGGAACCATTTTTATCTATCTTGTTTCGCCGTTATGCATCGTTCTGTCCGGCTGGCGGCTCGTCTTCTGGGTTGCCGGAGCCGCGGGCCTGGCGGCTTCGGCCTTATGGCTTTGGGGTATAGGCAGGATTGACCGTTACGCTCATGAAAATGCCGCAGTAACCGGAGCGCTTCCCACAAACGAATCCGGGCAAGCCGCGCCGATCTTAAACCGTTCAATAAAAAGCCTGATTTTACCATCCGGCCTTCTTTTCATCATTCTGGGCATCATCCTGCAGGGCATTTTGCGCGACGGCGTAACGACCTGGATGCCTTCATATCTTAACGAAACATTTTGGATGAGCAGTTCGGTCTCGATTTTATCCACGGTGATCCTGCCTGTTTTCAGCATCTTTGCCATTAAATTCACTTCATTTGTCCAGCGGAAATTTTTCACCAATGAATTATCCTGCGCCGCGCTTTTTTTCTTAATCGGCAGCATCGCTTCGGTTGCTTTGGCTGCTTTTTATGCCTCCGGCCTGGTGACTTCCATGATTTTAACGGCAATCATCACCGGCTGCATGCACGGTGTAAACTTTATCCTGATCTGCATGGTGCCGGGGCGCTTTGAGCAGACCGGAAAAGTGGCTTTTATATCCGGCTTTCTGAATTTTTTCACCTATCTTGGCAGTGCTTTGTCCACCTACGGCATCGCCCGGTTTTCCGAGAATTTCGGCTGGCGGCCGACGATCATGGGCTGGGCCGGCATCGCGCTGCTGGGATCGCTGACTTGCGGTTTCTGCATCAGCAGATGGCGCAGCTTCTGCTGCGGGACGACGACGCGCAAAATCCGGAGTGCCGCCGCGGAAGCCTTTCTCTCATGGGTCCATCGGATCATTTGACTGTGTCAGCTTCGCTTTGATCGTGACGATTCCCGCGCGGGGAACGATAATCGCCTGATGCACATTGACGGCTTGCTTAAAGGGTGTTACCGCTCTGGGATTTTCAAAGGTATTGTGCGCATGGTAATCTTCATGGACCAGCACATCCATTTCCGCGTCGGTATCCAATGTTCCGCCGACGGGCTCCAATTCGACAACCGCGTCGTCTTCGGCAGAGAGATTGGCGATGCTGATGAATGAAAATCCTCCCTTGACCGAAGCGGAAACCGACAATGTATTGATCCCCTCGATTTGCTGATCGCCATAAGTCAGCGTACGGACCGCCGCGGCGTTCTGATGCACTTGATACATATCAAACACATGGTAGGTCGGCGTTACAATACAGTGATCGCCTGACGCCAGAAAGAGGCAGTGCAGATTATTGACTAACTGCGCGACATTCGCCATCTGGATTTTATCGCAATGATTATTGAAAACATTCAAGGTCTGCGCCGTAACCATCGCGTCTCTCATGGTGCTTTGCTGTTCAAACAGATTGCGGCCTTTGCTCGGGCCTGAACCGTTCGGATGCCAGCAGCCCCATTCGTCAATAACCAGCCGTCCGTACTGCTCCATGCCATAACCCTGGATAATGTGCCAGTGGCGTAAAAGGATTTCCTCAATGCGCGCCGACCGGCGCAGCATTTCATACCATTCTTTCCTGGTAAATCGAACGGGATCGCCGGCGCTGCCGCAATAATAATGCATAGAATAACCGGCCATGTGCTTTTCCGAAGCAGAAAAAACCTCCATGAATTTCTGTGTCCAATTATAATCGTCGCCGTTCGGACCGCAGGCGAATAATTTCGCTTCCGAGGATACATTGGACATAATCTCCGCATACTTTCTGTATTCATGGGCGTAGATTTCAGGAGCCATGTTGCCGCCGCCACCCCAATTTTCATTTCCCACACCCCAATAGGGAATCGAAAAAGGTTCGGCGCGGCCGTTCTTTTCCCGTTCGCAGGCCAGCGTCGTCGTTCCCCGCGGCGACAGGCAGTAATCCATCCATTTCCGGGCTTCCAGCGGCGGCAAGGTTGAAAGGTTGACGGCAAAATACGGCTTGGCGCCAACCAGGCTGCAGAATTCCGCAAATTCATGGGTACCGACTTCATTGGTTTCATAACGATTATCATAGGCGGTCCACCAATTGATCCGCCTGGGCCGGTTCTCTCCGAGGCCGTCGCGCCAGTCATAGGTTTCCGAATAACAGCCGCCCGGCCAGCGCACCACCGGCGGGTTTATTTTTTTGAACCGATCAATCAGCTCCTTGCGAAATCCGTGGATGTTGGCGACGGCGGAATCCTTTCCAACCCAAAGGCCGTCATAGAATACGCCGCCGATATGCTCCGTAAAATGGCCGTAAATCTCTGGTTTAATAACACCGATAACATCAGGATAAATAACGCATATCTTTTTCATGCCCGAACCTCCGCCTGCCGATGTTTTTGTAGTTATATTAAATCTATTTTATCATAGAGATCCGATCCGGCGGATGGTTTTTCTGCTTCGTTTGAATACGATTTCTTATCCTGTTATAATTCATATTATGGGTGGGCAATATAGGTTGTTCTTCGAGTTGGTCATGATGATACAAGGCGAATATTATGAAGAAGAGATTTGTACTAATTGCATGCTGTATAGTCATTGTAGTACTTTCTGCAATTGTCTTTATTTACGCTAAGGGGTTTTTCTCAAAAAAACCGATTTACAATGATGAAAAGCAACAATATGATTTGATGGAAGACTATGTGGGTTATATAGAATCAAAGGAATCAATAAATGCATATGACACGAACCTAGATAATGTACCCTTATATAATCATACCGATTTGCTCCACAGTACGAATGATTCTAGGATTTATCTTGGCAGAGATTCAGGATTTAACTCATTATACCCGAATACAAGGCAAGATCTGGCAAAAGTAATTTTCTCAGTGTTTCCAACAGATGCGATTCGCGAAACACCAGACAAATCAGGAGCATATGCCATATATGATACCGATATTGGTGTGAGACTTTATTTATTTTTCTCAAAAGAGAAGAACAACTATGCGACAATCGATGGCTTTCCGGTTATTATGCAAAAGAAGCTGACATTTAAAGATTTTGAAACTATAAGAACAGGTGATAGTATCAAACTCGTTGGGGAGATAGATCCAATAATATCGCAGTATATCCAGTTTTTTGATACGGGATCTGATGAAGCGTTAAAAGGCTACATTGAAAAAGGTGCAGGACCAACTTCAATTCATTTGCTTAAAGATGGCATACTCAAAATTGAATATACGCGTAACGCGGAAGATGATTATGTTATAACAAAAATTGTATATAGTGCAGACTTCATTTTGGACGGCATAAATGGTAAAACAAACTACCAGATATCAGAATCAGATTATATAAAGTGACGTCAACACAGGCTAAGATGCGGATTGGTTATTTTTGGCTTGGTGTTATTTATTATCGCTAGATTCGTATTATAATAATATGGATAAGCCAGAAAATTCAAGGAGGAAGCCGGCATGTTGAAAATCGGTCTAATCGGCTGCGGCGGCATGGGTACGATGCATAGCAGCTGCTATCAGGAGTTAAAAGATTACGCAACCATCGTGGCAGTCACCGATGTGAATCCTGATACCGCAAAAACGATAGCCGATCGGTTCGGTGCAGCGATCTTTGCAACCGCAGACGATTTGATCGCCCAGGCCGACGTCGACGCGGTAGACATCTGTTTGCCGACCTTTCTCCATACCCGGTATATGATTCAGGCCATGAAACGCAATCTGGCCGTCATGGTTGAAAAGCCGGTTTGTATCAATGAGGAGGAAGCCAGGCTGCTCCTGCAGACACAGGTAGAAACCGGCTCTCCGGTCATGGTCGGCCATGTCATGCGCTATTGGGACGAATATGCCTGGCTGAAACGTGTCAGCGATGAGAAACAATATGGCGCCATCGAATCGGCCTCCTTTAAACGGGCTTGCGCCCGGCCCCGGCAAAAATGGTGGGGCAAAAAGGAATTCAGCGGCGGCGATCCTCTGGACCTGCATATCCATGATGTCGACTATATCCGTTATCTGCTGGGCGAACCCGAAAAAATAACGACTGCTGCCGCCAGAGACGACCAGGGTCAAATCCGGCACATTTTTTCAACATTCGAATACGGCAATACCGTAGCCGCCGCCGAGGGCTGCGGCGATTACCCCGAAGGCTTCCCTTTTACCATGAGTTATATCGTCAAATTCGATCAGGCAACGGCTGTCTTCGACGCTTCTGCCGCGCCCACGCTGGTGGTCTATACAAAGAACGGCGGCAAAATCATACCGGTTGTCGAACATGCCCTGAATAATCAACTTGAGCATAACATGAACGGTCAATTGAACATTACCAACATGAGCGCTTATTATAACGAACTGAAATACTTCGTTCAAAGCCTGACCAACGGAACACCACTTGCCATCTCGCCCCTGGCGGAAGCGGTCCGGTCGGCCCGGCTGGTTTGGCAGGAAATCCAATTATGCCAAAAGCAGCTTCCGGGCTGAGAACCCGACCGTTCCTGTCCGCACTGCCTTGACAAGGCCGGTCAGGCATGGAATGATAGAGAGCGTAACGTTTCATTTCGCTAAGGCTTGAGGTTGCGGGGTTACTTTAGTTGGTTAAAAACAATAGCAATCCGTCGGTTCAATTCCATTTTTCAACAGCAAATTGGTCGGAACCGAGAGTATATGATCACATCTCCGTTTTTGAAGCCGGAGATCTCAGCTGCAAGGCCGATTATCACCTGGACAGCCAGGTTCAGTTAAGCTACGGTCTCTATTGCGTCTTGTCCGGCAGCGGCTGTTTCGGCCGACAATCACCGCTGCGCCGTCCAGGCGGGGCACGTGGTCGTCAGTTTGCCGCAGCAGGTGGTTTCCGGCGAGGCAGATCCCCAGAGTCCTTTCCGATTTGCTTATATGAAATTCTCATTCAACCATTACCGCAACCAGGCCAATCCTTTTGATCACGTGCAAAAGATGCTCCAAAAAACCGAAACGCTGGCCCGTCCGGACCAGTCGGGCATCATCCCGCCTTTCAAGCTGCTTTTGCAGGAACTGCTGTCCGAAAGCGACTTTTCAGATATTTTAATCACCGCGTATTTGAATCAGCTTATGGTGCTCGTTTACCGGAATTTCTGTTTAAATTGGGAAAACAATTATACTTCCAGCGTCAAGATGGAAGGCAATAAAGCAATTATCCGCAGTATTATTTCATACCTGGACGATCATATCCTCAGCATTGTCGATTTAACCCAGGTTGCCAAAGCATTAGGGTATAGCTATTCTTATTTATCGCATATTTTTTCCGAGGAAACCGGCTTGACCCTGCAGGCTTATTATTCAAATAAAAAAATTGAGAAGGCCGCGCAGCTGCTTGTAGCCAGAGATCTCAATATAACCCACATAGCAGAGATGCTGAATTATCAGTCTATTCATTCCTTCAGTAAAGCATTTAAGAAAATTATGGGTCTTTCGCCCGCGCAATATCAAG
>CAYRWC010000039.1:0-12557 GCA_964427795.1 uncultured Oscillospiraceae bacterium
GTAGATCCGGAAGGCGATCGTGCCGTCGTTGGCGCCGTCGATGGTGGCGCATTCCCGCAATTCATCGGGAATCGTCGCCATGAAATTGCGGACCAAAAACAGGTTGAACGGCGAAAATACCAGCGAGGGAATGATCAGCGCCCAGAAATTGTTCACCAGCCCCAGCGTCCGGCACATGAAATACCAGGGAACGATGCCGGTGCTGAACACCATCGTGACAAAGAAAAACAACGACAACTGGTTGCGGTAATGCACATTCTTGTTGGCCAGCAGATAAGCGCCCATCATGGTCGTGACTACAGCCAGCAGCGTTCCGACTACCGTCGTCGTTATCGACACGACATAAGCGCGGGTTACCATGGAACCGCGGACAAAAATCAATTGATAGGCGTACAGCGTCAATTTTTTCGGGAAAAAGCTGTAACCGTATGTATGAACCATGTCCTCGTCGGTGATCGACACCATAAAGGTCAGAACCATCGGCATGATGCAAAAAAGCGCGAAAAACAAAATCACGGCGCTGATGATAATGTTGGCCGGCGTAAACCGCCTCTTCAAATGCTTCATGATCTCGCCCTCCTAAAACAAAGCCGCGCCTTTTTCATAACGCCGCACCAGGGCGTTGGAACCGTAGACCATGATAAATCCGACCAGCGACTGGAACAGGCTGACCGCCATGGCATTGGAAGGATCACCGATTTTCCGGAGCGCCCGGTAGACATAGGTGTCGATCACGTCGGTCGTCGCGTAAAGAATGCCATTATCGCCGATAATCGCGTACAACATGCCGAAGTCGCCGAACATGATGCGTCCGATCGCCAGCAAGGTCAGAATCGCCACCGTCGGCATCATCAGGGGCAGGGTGATGCTTTTGCACATCTGCCAGCGATTGGCGCCGTCCAGAGCTGCCGATTCGTAAAAAGTGCCGTCGATGCCGGTTATTGTGGCAATATAGATGACGGCGTTCATGCCGGCGCTTTTCCAGACATTCATGACGGTTAATATCGTCGGCCAGTAACGGGCGTCGTTATACCAGAAAATCTTGTGCATGCCCAGCGATTTCAGAATCGTGTTCAGCAGTCCGTAATCAGAAGCGAATATCGAGTAGATCATATAGCTGACCACAACCCAGGACAGATAATTGGGAAACAAGGAGAGGGATTGTGTAATCCGGATAAAAGCCTTGCTGCGCAGCTCATTGAACATCAAAGCCAGAATGACCGACGCCGCGGTGCCGAAGCCGATGAAAAGAAGATTCAATTTAAGCGTATTCAAGGTGATATTCAACAATTGCGTCGACTTGAAAAAGAATTCAAAGTTTTTAAAGCCGACAAAGGGGCTGTGCAGCAAACCGGTGACGTAATTAAATTTTTGAAAAGCCATGACGATGTAGGGATAAGTAAAATACCCAAAAATCAGGGTATACAAAATGACCGGCAATCCCATCAGATAAGATATCGGATTGCGGGCGATATCCTGCCGCAAACTGTGCTTTTTCTTATTTTTCCGACGTTCCTTCCTTTCAAACGCATCATGATGATCGGTTGCCATCCAGCCTCAGCCACCTTCCTGAATACTTGAACACCAGCCCCTGTTCATGATTTCATTTTAGGTCACCGTGCACAAACGATCAACTTCATATTTGGTCATTTTTATTCATTATGTGGATACCGCAGCTTGTTCTCCGGCAAAACAGACTATAAAAACCGGATAACCGACCTTCCGATGACATCCGTTTTTTACAGTTGCCAGCGGCGGCCGCTGATTTTATAATGAAGCTGCAGCATCGATATAAATATCTGCGGCATGGGTTATCTGTCGGCTGGAAGGAGATCCTATGCTACATCGTTTTATGCCCTGGTTCAACCGCTACAAATTCAGAAACCGGGTGATCCTGGCTTATTTGGTTGTATCGTTGATCACCGCCTTGATCATTTGCCTTTCACTCTATTCGCTGATGTCCGGCATTGTCCTCAACCATATCGGCACCAACTCATTGCTTTCCCTGAAGCAAACCGCTTCGGCTGCCGATATGCTTATCGAGCAGATGAATATCGTTCAATCCCAGCTTTTAGTCGAACTGGACCTGCAGAATTTCGTTTATGCCCGTCAAGAAGATAAGGCGTTGACTTATCGGGCGGCGCTGGTTCTCAAGCGCCTGATGAGCGTTTATCCGTTCATACACGCCATCGAGCTGTACAATGCCCAGGCCAATGTCTATTTCAACACACAGCGGCCGGTCATATCGGAACAGCCGCTTATGGCGGAGGAAGCCCGGCGGCTCTATCAGGACCTTGCCTACGATAACTTCCGATTGCTGCCGCGGCAGATTACGCTGACCAAGGAGACCACCCCGCAGACTTATCAGGTACTCTCCTTCATTTTCCGGCCGGAAACCTTTATCCGTACGCAAGCGATGGTTATTCTCGACCTCGATGTCGCTTATATTGAGAAGAACATCATCGGTTACAGCGCAACCGATCCGCTTGCGCAAACCATGCTGATCAACAGCCGGAATATCGTTCTGGCCCATAATGACCACAGCCGCTTTTTACAAGACCTGTCGGACCAGGATTATGTCGGCCGTTTTTTCGGCGCATCGCCGTCAGACAAGAATCGGGAAGGCTATTCGACCGAAAATATCGACGGCCGGCTCTGCCTTGTCGCTTACACCCGTTCATCGATCTATGACTGGTACTTCATCAGCATCAGACCTTATGACAGCGTGGTCGGCGGCTTGCGGCAGACGCGCGACATAATACTGGGAACGACCGCCATAGCCTTTGTACTGGCGCTGATCATCTATCTGATCCTGGCCTGCGGCATTTACAATCCCTTCCGCCGTATGCTTGAGCGCCTGGGCGGCGTGCCGGATTCCTCGAATGATATCGAAACGCTTTCCCGGACCGTTTCCCGCAATATCTGGTACCAGAACAACCATGAAATGCAATGCCAGGACTACTTTTTGCGCGAATTGTTTCAGGGAGTGCGCAATACCCGACTCGATGACGATATGCGCGTCCGATTGACGCATAAATTTCAGGCCGGCTCTTATCAGGTTTTGATTTTTTGTTTTGATAATGTCGATTTTCTGCGGCACCGCTCGCCTGATCTTGTCCTGCTCAACCAGTATTGTCTGGTCAATATGGTTAACGAGCTTTTTTCCGCTCATTGCTGCTGCTCCGGCACTTCCCTTGACGACGACCGGGTGGCGGCCTTGTGCTGCCTGCCGCAAGCTTGTGATTTTGCAAAACAGGCCGCCAATTTATCGGCAGCCTGCGAAAAACTTCTGCAAACCACCGTCAGCACGGCGGCCGGCCCGCTTGTCGAAGCGCTGCCTGATATCCGCCGGTCCTTTCTGGCTGCTGAAAAGTTAATCGGTTACCGTCTGTTTATGGGTCACGGCTGTTATCTGACGCTGAATAATATTCAGCCTTATCTGAATAATGATGCCTTATATCCCTATGATTTGGAAACCGGCTTGATCAAGTCCATTCAAAATGCCGATATCGACGCCATTAAAACGGCTATAAAATCGTTTGCCGAAATTCTGCGGGAAACGGCCTGCGATCATGTGCATCATTATGCCGCTCAAATGATTTTCGCTATTTTGCGCTGTGCCGACGCCGCCGGTACGGCCAGATCGCTGCCGGCCGATCTGGTCGGCCGAATCCAGATCACCGACACGGTCGACGGCATGATCGAGCCGCTGGAGCAGCTGGCCGTCGAGATCGGCAAGGGTATCCAGGACGCCCTCCATCTGCACGGCGGACAAAAGCATCTGCTTGTGATTCAACAAATCAAAGATTATGTCGGCCGGCATTATCACGAAGCGAACCTGTCGATCGATACGGTTGCCGATGTTGTTCATTTGTCGCCGGAATATGTACGGAAATTATACAAGCAAGTCGAATCGGTTTCCTTTTCCCATGACCTGACCCGTCTGCGCCTGGAAACGGCCTGCCGGCTGCTGGCGGAAACAGATCTGCCGGTGCAGCGGATCGGGGAACAAGTCGGGCTGACCAATCCGACTTACTTTTTCACGCTCTTTAAAAGGGCTTACGGCGTTACGCCCGCTGTCTACCGCGGCCAAGGCCGCAGTGCCGATCATTTATAACCCGGTTACCGTCACCGCCACATTGCCGCGGGTAGCTTTTGAATATGGGCAAACTTGATGAGCCAGATCGGCGTACTTTTGATTCTCGGCTTGCGTGAATCCTTCAACCGCCGCCGTTATATCGACGGCAATATGATAACCCTGTTCAGGATCCTTAATAAGATGGACGGTTGCCGAAACCTGAGCTGTTCTGCTGATTTTTTCTTTACGCAGCACCGAAGCCAGCGCGCTGTTGAAGCAGGCGCTGTAGCCGGCGGCAAAGAGTTGTTCGGGATTAGTGGCTGTCGAGTCTTTGCCGCCCATTTCCTTTGGCGGCGCGATATCGACGGCAAACGGACCGTTCGGATCGACCGAGCGACCGCCGTTTCTGCCGCCGGTATTGATCATGGTTGTTGAATATACGGTATTCATGAAAATCATCTCCTCTATGGTTTACCGGCACCACTCGGCGCCGATCAGCCGGTACTGCCGTTCATGCGGATCCCGGCCTGGATTTTTGTTTTATTTTATTATCACGGAAACAAAACCGTCTTGCGGTAACCACCGTTTCTTTCACCGTCAATCCGTCGGTTATTCTTGTGAAAGCGATCCCGGCCATGATAGAATGAGAACGTTTATACAGTATCCTGTCAAACGGGGTCATGACAAAGGAGCGTGGGCAATCGTGAATATACCGATCAATATGGCCCTGAACATCTATTCGCTGATCATCCTTTTTTTTATCTATATCAACGGCCGAAAACATATCGATCATGCCCGGGCTCAGGACAGACTTTATTTAGCGCTCTTATGGACTACCGCGATTCTTTTGCTGATTGATTTGTTCAGCCGTTTCGACGGCCGGCCGGGAACCTTTTATCCTTACGCCAATTTCTGGGGAAATCTGTTGATTTATATGCTAAGCCCCATTTTGCCGTCTTTATGGTTTCTTTATGCCTATCATCAGATTTTCCGCGACTCGGCAGCCGGAGCCAGGCGTATCGGGTCGTTTCTGGCGGCCATCTGCGCCGTCAACGGCATTCTCTCGCTTCTGTCGCTCCGATTTGGCTGGTTTTATACGATCGACAGCGAAAATATCTATCACCGCGGCCCGTTTTTTCTGCTGCCGGCTTTATTGACTCTCAGCATAATCGGCGCAGCTTTTGTCATGCTTTTGATAAACCACAAACGCATCGAACCGCGGTTTTATTTTTCGCTGATCTTTTTCGCTGTTCCGCCCTTCTCCTGCGTGCTGCTGCAAATCTTGATTTATGGGATTTCATTTATGCTGAACAGCGTTGTCATCTCTATACTGATCGTTTTTTTTAATATTCAAAACCAAAATATATACATCGATTATCTTACGGGAACCAACAACCGGAAAAGGCTCGATGACTATATGAAAACAAAAATCGCCGCCAGCACCGAAACGAAAACTTTTTCGGCAGTCCTGATGGATATCGACAGCTTCAAAGAGATAAATGATACCTACGGTCATGACGCCGGCGATAAGGCGTTAAACTTTTTCGTCAAGCTTTTATACAGCTGCCTTCGCTCCCATGATTTCATCGCCCGGTTTGGCGGCGACGAATTCTACCTGGTTCTCGACTGCTCGACCCGGGAACACCTGGAAATGATTATCCACCGTATTCAAAACAAACTGGCCGAATTTAATGAGAAAGGCGAAATGCCCTATCAGCTGTCGGTCAGCATGGGCTATGCGGTCTATGATTATCACCGGCATCTGAAAGCCGAGGCGTTTCAAAAAGAACTGGACCTGTTGATGTATCAGGATAAACACACGCATAAACGCATGATAGAAACCGAATAAAGATATGATAACCGGAGGCGTTACTTTGAATACTTGGCAGGAATTATTGGATCCGGCACGGCAAATTATTCTGGAAGCCGGACGCCTGATCATCGGGCGGCAAGGCGACGAATTGCAGATAACCGAGAAAGGCGCCGCCAATTACGTGACCGAAATGGATCTGGCGGTCCAGAAGCTGATCGTCGGGCGATTGGCAGACTTAACGCCGGATTATGCCGTCATAGCGGAGGAGTCCAAAACAAATCCCTACGGATCCGGCCGGCCGACCTGGATCCTTGATCCGGTCGACGGAACAACCAATCTGATGCGCAATTATCGCCATTCCGCCGTTTCTTTGGCCTTGCTGGCTGAAAACCGGCTGCAGCTGGGCCTGATTTTAAATCCGTATACCGCCGAATGCTTCACCGCGGCCGCCGGCCGGGGCGCGTTGCTGAACGGCCGCCCGATATCGGCCAGCCGCCGCGGCAGTCTGCAGGATTGCCTGATCGGTTTTGGCACGACGCCTTACGCCCGCAGCGAAGCCCATAGGACCTTCGACCTGGCCGAACGTGTTTTCCTGCAATCCCTGGAAATCCGCCGTTCCGGATCGGCTGCCCTGGATCTCGCCTATGTCGCCTGCGGACGGCTGGACGGATTTTTCGAAATGCAGCTGCAGCCCTGGGATTATGCCGCCGGCGCCTTGATTCTCCAAGAGGCCGGAGGGCAGATAACCAACTGGGACGGTATTATGCCGGCTTTCAGCCACGCCGACAGCATTCTGGCGACTAACGGCCTGATTCACGATGATATGCGGCGTTTGATTGCTAATCGGCCCTGAATAACCTATCATGAAATGCGGGGGTGGTTTTTATCCGCTCTTTGTTGCCGTATTTCCGGTCCAGAAATCCGGAAAAGCTGTCGAAAACCAAATTATTGTTTATCATTGACGGCGTTTTGATCAATGCCGCCCTGGTTTTAACCTCCGGCGTTTTTCTCTCCGGCTACATGATTTATCTGGGCGGATCGGATTTTATCGTCGGCCTTCTCAACAATTCATTGAGCTGGGCTTCCATCGCCGCATTATTTTCCTTCCTCATTTATGAGCGGATGGAAAACCGCAAAACTTTTCTGCTTGTTTTGCTTGTCTTGTCCCGCTCACTGGTTTGCGCAACCATTTTTATACCGTTGATATTCGGACTGAATCAGACGTCGCTTTATCTGGTCACCGCCATGGTTATCATCGGCAACGTCATCTGGGGGATCTACAGCATCGGTTCCAGCGTTTGGATGATGGCTTCCTTTACCCAGGAATCGCGCAATGCGTTTATCTTTCAACGAATGTTCTGGCTAAGGATTTCCTTTACATTTTTTACCATTATCATGGGCTATGTGCTGGACTGGTTTGGCAAGGCCTATACCGGATTCGCCATCGTTTTTTTAATCAGCCTGGTTCTGTCGCTCGGCGACGCGGTCATTCTGTCCAAAATCAGCGAGCCGGCCCATAAGATCGCCGCTCAAGTCCATTTTACCGCCGCCGCCTTTTTCGAACCGCTTGCTTGCCGCAAATACCGGTTGTTTATGTTGTTCATCTTCTTGTTCTATGCCAGCCTGACGCTGTCGTCTTCGTTCACACCGCTTTATCTGGTGCGTTATCTGCATTTCGACTATAAATTCATATCATTGATCAATGTCATATCTTATCTTTTCATGATTGTCTGCACCAGGATCTGGAGCCGGTTCGAAAGCCGGATCGGTCTGGTGCGCGTGTTTAAACTGACCGGTTTGGTTGCCATAATCGAATTTCTCATCTATGGTTTTCTAACCAAAGACACTTACTATCTGCTTTATTTTGCGCCGATTTTCGCCGGCATCGGCAACAGCGGCTTTAACGTTTTTATCGTCAACTACCGCTACAGCCTGATGCCCGAACAAAATAGAACCGTTTACGAAGGCTGGTACGGCGCCGCTTACGGTTTAAGCATGCTTGTCGGGCCGGCGCTGGGCAGCCTGATCATGAATCGGCTTCCCGTTGTGGAAAATCAGGTGTTCCAGCACAGCATGTTTCAGCTGATGTACATCATCTCTTTTTTCCTGGCCGCCGGGGCTCTGATTTTTGCTTTCAACGACCATAAGCCGGTGTCCGGCCGGTTCGGTTCCCCCAAGATCCGCAACAGATCCTGATCGCTCATGCCGCCAAAATCTGCCGGGGCATCTTCAGACTTTGCCAAAATGCCCGATATGATAGATGAGCGGATATTTGCCGGTCTGCCGTACGAACCGAAAAAAATTATGGAGGAACTATTATGTTCGCGTTAAAAAATTGCATGGAAGATATCGTCGCCAAAACAACCGATGAATGTATCCCCGAGTCCGGCCTCTGTCTTTGCGCCAAATGCCGCATGGACGTCATGGCGCTTGCGCTGAACAATCTGCCGCCCACCTATGTCGTGACCCATAAAGGCGAATTGCTGGCCTCTATCGACGCCACCGGCCTGCAAAACCAGACCGACGTATTGACCGCCGTCATGAATGCCATCCAGATCGTTAAAGAATATCCGAAACATGACGATATTATGGGTAAACCAGTAGTATAATTTCCGTCGTACCGCCAAAGAGGGCGGTTCGGCGAAGATCAGGCGGCCTTATTCGTTATTTGGGCAGCATGTGTGAAAGAGTGTTGGCATGAATATTTATGTTGCTCGTCAGCCCATTTTCAGAAAAAACATGAGCGTATACGGATATGAGCTATTTTATCGCCGAAGCGAAAACAATTTTTACGAAGGAACAAGCGACAGCCAGGCAACCGCCGAATTGATCAATAATGCTTTTTTATCCTTCGGTCTTAAAGACTTAACCGGCGGATCGCGTGCCTTTATCAATTTTTCTCAGGAATTTCTAGAAAAAGGCATACCGTTTCTGCTGCCAAAAGACCAGATTGTCATTGAAATCGTCGAACGGGTTCAAACAAATGAAACCATATTAAAAGCCTGCCGCCGCCTCAAAGAGAACGGCTACCTGCTGGCGTTGGACGATTTCATCTTTACGGAGAGCTCGATTGCCTTATTGCCTTACGCCGATATCGTTAAAATCGAATTTGCTTCGCTGCCTTATGATTTACAGATCCGCCTGATCAAGAAGTTCGGCAAAAAAACTGTCTTTCTGGCTGAAAAACTCGAAACACGGGATGATTTTCTTCTCGCCGCCGCCATGGGATATCAGCTGTTCCAGGGCTACTTCTTCAGTAAGCCGCTGATGAAAACCGGCAAGGAAGCCGGCGTTTTAAATATGAATTTGATTCGCATTCTTGAGGAGCTGGACCATGAAGTGCCGGAGATCGGTCAGATCGCCGGTATTGTCGAAAAGGATCTTGGTCTGTCCTATAAGCTCGTCAAAGCATCCAATTCAGTCTATTTCGGCGGCCGCACCAAGATTGATTCCATCCAGCAGGCCGTCGTCCGTCTCGGTCTGCAGGAGATCACCAAATGGATCTATCTGTTTATGCTTAAAGAGGTGAAAAATCCGGACAATGCCGAACTGATCAAAACCTCTCTGGTCCGGGGCAAATTAATGGAGCTTTATTCATCTGCGCTCAACATGAAGCGGCGCAGTTCCGAGTTTTTCATTACCGGGCTTTTTTCCGCTATCGATACCATTCTCAACCGGAATATGGATGATATCATCAACGAGCTGCCTCTGACTTCTTATATCAAAGAAGCCTTGCTGGGGCAGGATAACGAACTGCGGCAATTGCTGAATGTCATCATCAATTATGAAAACGCCAGTTGGACAAAAAACGAATCTCCCGAACAGGAGAGCGATGAAGACTGGGATCAGTATATGAATCTATACCTGGACGCTCTGCGCTGGGAACGCGAATTTGGTTGACCGGCGGGGCCGGCGGCCAAATCCGGATCCAGCCGGCTATCTAAACGAACGATGCAAAAGATCATTTATTGTGGAAATTCAGCAAACACGCCTGCTTCTTCTATCGCCCATAACGGCATATTCAGCAGCCAACCTTCCTTTTTATAATCAACCATAGATGTCCGGACAGACAGCGCGGGGTTGAATTTTTCCCGATAGGTTTTCAAACTCTTCGCCTGCAAGTTGACCTCGGCTTTTACCTCAATGGGAATAATAGCATTGCCTGTATCGACGACAAAGTCTACCTCGGCGGTACCGCACTCGGCAGTCCAGTAGTAGGTTTGGATATCTTTGCGCGTCTTAAGCTGCTGCAGGACGTACTGTTCGGTCAGCGCGCCTTTGAATTCCTTAAACAACTCGTTGCCGTCCAAAAGGACGCCCTGACGGAGTCCGACCATACAGGAAAGCAGCCCTATGTCTACAAAAAACAATTTAAACGCTTTTAAATCTTCGTAAGCTTTCAGCGGCAGGCTTGGAGCCGTAACCCTGTGCACCTTGTGAACCAGCCCGCAGTCGGTCAACCATAGCAGGGCGAGCTCATATTCCTTCGCCCGGGCGCCTTCTTTTATGAGTCCATATATGAATTTTTTATTCTCCTTGGTCAGTTGCGCCGGAATACTGTGCCAGAGCATCCGTATACGCGGCACCGCTTCGTTGGGGGCGTGTTTGGAGAAATCCTGCTCATAAGCCGACAAGATACGTTGCTGGATCTCCCGGACCTCATTAAAATCTTTATTTTCCGAAAAGCTCAGCACCGCTTCGGGCATGCCACCCACAAAGTAGTAGTGCTTCAACAGATCAATATACTCGGGCTTAAAGGTCGTGGCCATCTCAAAGTCGCCCTTTTGCAGTAACGCTACATACTGTTCCTTGCCCATCGCCATCATGAATTCAAAAAATGACAGAGGATAAAGGTCGAGAAACTCCACTTTTCCAACGGGGAACGACGTGCCTTGATGCAGCGCCACTCCCAGCATGGAGCCGGCACAGACGATCTGATACTGTGGCGCATCTTCATTAAAATATTTTAGGCTGGTCAGCGCCTTGGGAACTTCCTGAACCTCGTCAAAGATGAACAGGGTGTTTTCAGCATTGATCTTGTGCCCGACATATAATTCCAAACCGGTAATAAGGCGGCTGATTTCCATGTTGCCTTCAAACAGATTTTTCATGCGTTCGTTATTGTCAAAATTGATATAAACCACCTTGTCATAACAGGTGGCTCCAAACTCTTTCATTAGCCAGGTCTTGCCTACCTGTCTGGCGCCGCGTATGATCAAAGGCTTGCGTTGTTTCTTTGCTTTCCACGCTTTTAGTTGTTCTATTGTCATTCGATACATGATCATCACTCCGCATAATATCTAACCACATTATAGCGCATAAATACATAATATCAAACGACTATTTGTATATCGGGTAAAAAGCCGGCGGCCAAATTCGGATCCAGCCGGCTATTTGTTTTTAAAATGCGAAATCACCGCGCGGTTGGCCTCCCGGTCATCTTCCAGAACAACCGCTTCCGGCAGCATCCGGCAGAGCGTCGCCCGGAATCGGCTGCGAACCTCAGGCACATGACCAAGAACACTGCCGCCGGTGGCGACGACCGGTTTTGGCAGTACCAGACGGGCCTGGCAGGTCAGGACCAGTTCGGCCAGCCGCTCTCCGGCGTCATTCAAAAGACAGCAAGCCTGCGGATCTCCGCCGGATGCCGCATCGGCGATAATCGGCAGCAGGGCGGCAATAGCGGCTTTATCCTGTTGATAAACAAAATTGACCACGTCGCGCAGATCGCCGGCTTTCATGCCCAGCATCAGCTTTTCCGCCAGGGAATCCGGCTTCTCGCCGCGATCGGCCGCCTGAAAGAGATTTTTGATCGCACCGAGTACGATCGCATAGCCGCTGCCTTCGTCGCCGATCAAGTGCCCCCAGCCGCCGCAGCGAACCATCTGCGTACCTTTCCGGCCCCAGGCGATCGATCCTGTCCCGGCGATCACGATTATTCCGTCGCCGCCTTCAAACCGGGCTTCCAGAACCAACTGGGCATCGCTGATCACATCGATCGGAAACGGATAATGTTCTTTCAAGACTTCGGCCAATTGCGCTTTCAAACAGCCGGTCTCTACGCCGGCAACGCCGATCAGAGCGCCCCGGCAGTCGTTGCCCAATTCGGCAAGACCGGCGTCCATAGCCCGGCGGATACTGGCTACGGCCTGCGATAAGCCGGCGGCGGCCGGGTTACCCCGTCCGGCGCGCCAGCGGCCGAGCATCTGTCCGTCCGGCGTATAGGCTACGCTGCTGGTTCCGGTTCCTCCGGCGTCAACACCGATGAAATAATCCATACGCTTCACCTGTCCGGTCTCTGTGTAAACTGTGTCATTGCCGCGGCGCGGCTTGCGGTCCGGCCAACGGTTTTCTGTTTATATTGTACAACGCCAGACGGCGGTAAACCAGAGCCCTGGCGCTCCGCTGCCGATCCTGGTATGATGAAATCATGATTGCCGGCGCCCGGCAGCCAAGGAGGCCAACTATATGTGCGAAAATCCTTTTACCTCAAATCAAGCCGCATGGATATGGATCGACAAACCTGCTTCCGATGATGATCTGAACCGGTATGTTTGCTTCCGGCGAGAATTTATCTTTAATCCGGAACAGGCCGACGGGAACGCCGATCTGTATATCGCCGCCGATTCCGACTACGCGGTTTGGTGCAACGGCGTCTTTGTCGAT
>CAYRWC010000040.1:0-633 GCA_964427795.1 uncultured Oscillospiraceae bacterium
TATCTACATACTCCAAAGGTGCCGGAGTGAACATAATCGATTCTTCAAGCTCAAAAACAAGAATTAAACCTCTCGAAGAGGCAGATATCCGTCCGAGCGCTTTATACCGACAGCTCTCATCCCAGCCCATTAAGTCAAAAATCTTCTTGACGAATTCGAGCGAAGAAACATCCTTGTTTGTCCATGAATCGTTCTTCGGACGAGCCCATTCCACAGACGCGCTTTCTTCTTCGGCGCAGGTTACAATGGCCAACCTCTTTTTCTGGCGGTTGACGATGGGCAAGATATAACGAACTCCCTCAAACAGACGAATACACGCCATATTGCAGGTGAAGCGCCCATACTTGATACTCACGGCCGGTTTCTTGAGCATGGAAAACTGTGTGCGCGGCGGCAGCTCATAGCCGTCCAGATTCTCAAACGGCAGTTCTTCTTTCTGCTCCATTCGCGCCTGGACAAGCTGGCGAATCAGCTCCTGCTCTTTCGCCGAGTAGCCCTTTTCTTTACCCTCCTGCGGTTGAGCGGCAGGATCGATTATTGCATTATCCATAGCGACTCCCTTCTTTACGGTTGTTACATTGACATGAGCAGTTGGTTGACTTCTTCAAGCAGTTCGTCCTTTGACGGGTTTTG
>CAYRWC010000040.1:643-12419 GCA_964427795.1 uncultured Oscillospiraceae bacterium
CCGACCATGGGGTTTAGGATTGCCGTTCCTTGAACAGAAATATCCGACTCTGTCAGAGATTCAAGAATACGATCACGCATTTTTCGCATCGAGTAGCTTGTCCCAAAAACATCTCCGCCCCATTCATCCGGATATGCATATGAAGTGTCTGAAATTACAGGGTCATGTGATGCGCTATTTTCTGTGCGCTTATATGGGATGTATTTCACGGAAGTTTGGGCATTGTCACTGGCAGTATCCTCGCTCCGGGCACTGCTACCCTTTCCGGGCAGGATCTGCGGTTCATCAAGGAAGAAGATCATCATTTGGGAATTGCCGCGGACACGAGTAATCCCACGGAACTTAAACCGATATTCCCGTAGCCACAGCATTTCATCATAGATTGATTTACAAAACGCCTGCACGGAGATTGTGCTGATGAGACTTCCATCCTCATTCTCCCATTGAAATGCGTTAGGCGCATCGTCGGGGCAAGCACGGATGACAAGCGCCTGCAAGAATGGATGATACAGTATCTCAACAGCCTGACTCCGACCGAGCTTTTCGTGAACCGCCTTGTTGAACTGAAAGTGCCTCGGGGAAATAGTCAGCGCCGGTGTGTTGCGGTTCATGAAGAATACGCCATGCGGAACTTCATATCCTGTCAACTGCATTGACAGGATATTGCTGTGTGCCTCCCCATTCAAGATGTTGGCTTCTCGTTCAAGTTCTGAAAACTCCTCATCCGTATATACGCTGCGAGAGACTGTTTTCGAGGTGTCGGCATCAATGCCGCTCCAATATGGACAGATGCTGACAAATCCTTTAAGCGCCCCATGTGCTATCACGCTCAATTCCTGCGCTCCGGCATTATAGGAGCGTGTTCTGCTTTCAATGAAATGAGCTGCTCTGGCGATTGCCGGAGTTACGATGGCCTCATGGTGTTCGGGCACAAAAGCCTTGACGCGTTGCTTGATGTTTTTTGTGGTCTTTCCAGCGACATAGTCGATTACGATCCTTTTTCGGACATCAAGATCACCCCACCGCCGTTCGTTTTCCATTATGGCTTTGACCATGGAAGCGTCCCAAACGGTGCGACCTCTGAGCGTCTTTCGCTCTTTCTCGGTCAGGATCTCCGCAATCTCTCCCAGCGAATAGCCGCATATATAAGCCAGAAAAACAAAGCGAACAGTGAGCGCTTCATCTTCCTGAATGATCAGCTGTCCATCCGTTGTGTGACGGTATCCGAGCAAATCGGAAACAGGGTATTGGCCCATACAGATTCTCTGGTCATAGGATAAAATCATACGGCTGCTTTTCTGCGCCGACTCCCAATCCGCAAGCATAGCGTGAATGGATAACGACTGATTGCTGGAAGGGTCGAGAGTGTATATGTTTTCGGTTTCGAAGTAGACCCCCACGGGGTGAGACGGGTTCTGCGTTCGAAGAAGCCGAAGCTGCTCCGTGCAAAGCGCCATGTTTCGAGCAAACCGAGATACGCTGGCGCAAAGGATCAGATCCATTTTGTTGTCAGCGGCATCCTTGAGCATCCGTTTAAACTCAGTTCGTTTCTTCATAGAAGTGCCAGACTTGCCCTCGTCGCTGTAAATTTCCTGTAAATCCCAGTTCGGCGTCTTCTCCACTTTTTCGGTATAGTACCTTGTCTGGTTTTCGATGGAGGAAACCTGTTCCGTGCTTTTGGTGCTGACTCTGGCATAAACAGCAACGCGCTTTTCGCCCTCATCCTTAATGGATGGAGTCGGATTGGGATATATGATAACGGCGTTTGGAGAAACAGTGGCGTTTCTCACGCGCTGGCGGATATCCTCACGGATAGCCTCTCTGTCCGCATCCTGTGGCCGCCAGGGATGCTCTGGGGTTGTCGGAGCAGTATCGACGATATATTCAGCTTCCCCATCAACACCGACACCCTGTTCCTCGACGGCCTCATTGATTTGCGTTTCTCTGTTTTCCTCCATGATTAACCTCTATCCCGCAATTATTCGCTCACTATACTGTTCATGCCATTGACTACTCTGCTGTGCCATCGGCTATATTCCTCCGGGGCAAGCGCAATCAGCTCGTTTACCATCTGCGATAGAGCTTCGCGCTGGTTATCGACATTTCTGAGTGTATCGATCTTGAATGAGTTGTTCTCTGTCATGATATTGACGCCGGACCCCATATCAAAGAGCATCCTTATCAGATAGTTGAACTCTTTCGCATTGGCGGCCAGATAGCCGCTTGTTTGGGCATCAATGCATTCAACTTGTCCGAGGGAACAGTCACGGAGAAGGTGGAGCATTTCGGAGCGTTGACGAATCTCCTTTTTTTCGGTGATATCTATATATACGCCGACAAGCTGAAACTGCGGAGAGCCGTCGTATTTGTTGTTGTAGTATTCGGTGTGGTATGCGATGGCTTTGTCCTTGCTGCGTTCCCACAGCTTGGCAAGTTTTACATATCCGGCAACCTTGATTTTTCTATTTGATTGTTCATTCACTGAGGCACCTCTGGCAGCGTCCAATACCATGCGTTTTCTTTCCTGTATGCCTTAATACTGAGTTCCTGCTTGGCGGTCTGGACCGTCCTGCGTGAAATCCCCATTTGACTCATCTGATAGAATACGGCAGCGCTTGGTTTATCACCGTCGCGCAGAAGTTCGACCAGCTTCTGTGTGGCGGTGTCACTTTTTCGTTCATCGCCGCTGCTGTCGGCATACGAGCTTCGGATTTCCACTTCGCACGGGCCTATCCACTGGAACCCGGCTTCGCGGTCAAATGAGAAGCCAATAGGCGGGCCTTCCGGAGCAAGGCTTGATTTTACTGGAGCGAGGTATCTGATCTGTGGGTCGTTTTCATCTCGCGTAACCATTAGGACGCTTCTCGCAATTGCGGCGATATCAATGCTGCCGAGACCGCGATAGAGGGTCTTTCCACCCTGCGATTTGTTCATGTGACCAACAAGGACGATGGCGCAATTCCTTCTCGCTGCAATCAAAGTGAGCTTGCCAAGAACGCTTCTCATACGGCTTGCACTCTGCATATCACCATCCTGAACGAGAAACGCTTGCAGCGGGTCGAGAATCAAAAGCCTTGCGTGCGTCCGCTTGATGGTTTCCTCTATCCTGGTATCGTCCAAGGTCAGCGCATCAACCTCGTCAATAATATAGGCAATTCGGGAGCAGTCAGCACCTGCCGCAACAAGTCTGGGCTTAATGGTATCCGATGCGTCGTCTTCGGCGCATTGGTAGATAACTCTGTGTGGACCGTCCGTTACATATCCGTCTGGCATTGCCCAGCCTTGCGTAATTGCCGCAGCGATGTTCAGCATAACTGTCGATTTGCCCTCGCCGGGGTCACCCTGCAAGAGCGTCAGCTTTCCATATGGGATGTATGGATACCACAGCCAATCGACAGACCTCGGCCTAACAGTTGAATAGAACGCATAGGTTCGTGGTTCTCTCTTAGACGTCATCTGTGTTCGGCTCCTTTATGTTCAACGGCGTGTGATTTAGGTTTTTCCGGATATAGCCAGAAGAATGGATGGGAGCAATCAATCACAAACGGAGCATAAGGATGGCGGATACAGTCTGCTTTTCGTACCTCTGGGATGGAGATGATCTGATGCCAAATTCGCTCCACATTTAGTACCATTGCAATCTCAACTCCTTTCAAACATCACTATATTGTCCAAATCCTATCATATATGTGGGCAGCTTGAAAAATAGCTGTACTACTAAAATATGAGAGGTACTATAAGCATGAGCAAAAATTTTTCGTTTGACCGCAAAATTGTCGGTGGTCGTATCAAAGAAGCCCGCGAGATTCTCGGGCTCACACAGGAAGAAGCGGCTGCGCGTACAGATCGCACCCCACAATACTGGAGCCACATTGAAACAGGACGCGACTGTGGCAGTGCCAATACATATCTGCAGATGGCGACAGCAGTTGGTCTGACACTTAATGATGTGTTCTATGAAGACAGCGATCTCATCCGGGCAAAACCCACGCCAAGCTATGACGCTTTACTCAAGGGGCTGAGTGAGTATGAGAAGCAGGTGCTGTTGCGTGTGATTACCTCGACAAAGGACGCACTTATTCTGGCGAGAGAGCTCATCTGAAGATGGACTTGATATGGGCCTGCTCCTTATTCACAAGCGTTACTGAGCTCCGTAGAAGGCTGCAGAGTTTGGGTGTTAATGCAAAAACGAGTGTTGAGAAAGCGCCAGTAAGAAGGCGCAAACCCTTCTGATGCCTGAATATTTGAAAAACAAGAGCGCAAAGCGTTTATCCGCTTTGCGCTCTTGCGCTCTTGTTTTTTGTTATTACACACACCGAAGGTAATACTATTCACTAAATGGGATTTTGAAATACTCCAGGTATTTCTTGAACTGATCTTGCGCAGCAAGGCAGGTGTCAGTCAAATAGCCTCGCTCTGTCTTCCATTCATGCAAGCCTCTGTAATAGAACATCTTTTTGTCATCACTTATGATAAATGGCACGATGTTATTGCGCAGACATTCCTTAAACATAATGAGTCGCCCCACGCGGCCGTTGCCGTCTTGGAACGGGTGAATGGACTCAAAGCGAACATGGAAGTCAATAATTTCTGCCAATGTCTTTTCCTTGGTTGCGTTGTAGGCTTTCAGAAGTTCAGCTATTTCGTTAGCTACCTGCTCCGGCGGAGTTGTTTCCCTGCCGCCAACTTCATTGGGTAAGCGTTTATAATCACCAACCACAAACCAGTCCTTGCGGCTATCGCTCGTTCCACTCTTTAGGGTGAGGTGAAGCTGTTTGATAAACTTCTCGGTCAACATATAGGTTGCCTGTTCTATGACCATATCGATGCACTTAAAATGATTTGCCGTTTCCATGATGTCATCCACATTCATGGCATTACTTCCGGCTCCAATGGTGTTTGTTTCAAAAATATAGCGTGTCTGATCGTGAGTCAGCCGACTGCCCTCAATGTGATTTGAGTTGTATGTCAAATCGATCTGCACCTTGTGATAGATGCCGCCAGAGGTCTTTGCTGTTCGTTCTGCTTTCAATACTTCCAGAAGAGTCTTCGGTTCATCCGACCGTTTGTTTATCCTATCCGGAATGGAAGCAGTATCTGGAATATTCCATGTTTTTCCCGTAAGAAAAGCGCCGGGGATTTTTCCCTGCGCGCAATAGTTGCGGACGGTACGCTCGGACATAGCCCATTTCTTCGCTGTTGCTGCAACTGATAGGTAGTTCATGAAAACGCCTCCTTTGTGTGCTTGTCAATTATACCATATTATCGGCAAGAACGCAATGAATTATTCTGCTTTCGCACCGCTGTTTATGCCGCTATCGGCATACAAAGCTCGCACACAAGAAAGGCAAGTGTGGCCATTTGCACAGGCATGGGTCTGTAACCTATAACTCGACATGATAACCTATTGGCAAATAGGTTATCATACCCAGATTCATTTTTCTGTGTCATCTTCTGCTTCGCATTCTTCGAATGTTGGGTTCGATGGTCTGCAGGTATTGGAGACCACCGCGAAATGTTATCAGGAGCCTTCCTCGATCAATGACCTTGATGGTTTCAATGAGCTGTCTAACCAGCACTTCATTATATTGGCTCATCTGGTCTGGCTCGTTTTCCAGCGCCTCTCCGATTGTCTTCAGGTTGTTCTCAATGGTGTGGTCACTTTTGCTGGCTTCCTGTTGCTCCGTCAGGGATTTGTTAAGCGAAGCAATCTCGTCCGACATGGCTTTAAGCTGTTCTTCGTTGTCTGCAAGGGTGTTGTGGCTGATGCTCTCTGTCATCAGCGTCATGACCTGCTGCTTAAGGATTCGTATCTGGTCGATGAGCTGTTCGGTGTCGACACTTTCAGGGCTTTCTTCAATGAAGGATCGTTCCAACTGCTCTGTCAGGTACGGAATCAGTGCTTTCCTGTCATGCCGTGTGGCAGCAAGTGCCTCAACAACAGCTGCATGAAGGCTTTCTTCGTCAAGGGTTGGCGATTGCTTGCAGTACTTTGTTCCGTGGTCGTAACGGCTTGTACAGCGCCACACAACTTTTTTCACGCCTTTCGTGGTCCATACGATGCGCTTATAGGGTGTCCCGCATTCGCCACAGATGAGTTTATCCGTAAGAGCGTAAATGCTACTGTATTTCCCAAGCTCGGTTGCTGCCTTATCGGAGACCCTTCGTTTGGCTCCGCGTCGGGCTCTTTCCAACTGCACTCGTTCAAACTCACTCCGTTCAATGATAGCGGGATGATTGTTCTTGATAAACACCTTTGGGAGCTCACCGTTATTCTTTTTGATTTTCTTACTGATGGGGTCGGTGACATAGGTTTTCTGGAGGATGACATCGCCACAGAAACGCTCATTTTCGAGGATATTGCGTATGGTCGCGGTCGTCCATGCAGTACCTTTCCGTGGCGCGGTGATTCCGTCACTCTCCAGCGCATCTCGAATCGCATTGACACTATCACCGGCAAGGTATTGCCGGTATATCCGCCTGACCACCTCGGCTTCATCCGGGATGACTTCGGCCTTTCCATCCTCGCCCTTTTTGAAGGCGTAGATTGTCTTGTAGGGAAAGTGATCTTTGCCCTCTTTCATAGCCATGCGTTTGCCCATTTTGACATTGGATGAGAGCGAGTTTAGCTCCTCTTGGGCAAGACTGGACAGAATCGTCAGAATGACCTCACTGGTGCTGTCCAGCGTATTGATCCCTTCCTTTTCAAACTGGACACCAATGCCCATGGCTTTGAGTTTTCGCACATATCCGATGCTGTCGAGGGTGTTTCGAGCAAAACGGCTGATGGATTTTGTAATGATAAGGTCAATTTTCCCAGCCTTACAGTGGCGGATCATTTTCATAAAATCCGGTCGTTTCTCTGCCGTAGCGCCGCTGATTCCAGAATCAGCATAAATACCCGCAAGCGTCCATTCTGGCGTTCGCAAAATGAGATCCGAGTAATATTTCTTTTGGGCATCGTAGCTCATAAGTTGCTCATCTTGCTCTGTAGATACTCGGCAGTATCCAGCAACCTTGAGCTGTCGGTCAAGCGGTCTTTGACTATCGTGCCGCAGAGTCGCCGGTATGACTACGATTTCTCTTTCTGGAGTTGCCATTGCTTATGTTCCTTCCGTAATGATTTGTCCGCTTTTGAGCGTCATATCTATTGTGACCGAGGGCCGAATCTGAATATGGTCAGCGACCACCATTAGGATTTTCATATCCGAATCTGGTTCTTGCTTCAGTTTTTCTATTTGTTCTTGAAGCGTTGCTGCCATAGAGACGGCATCATCGCAGGAGTCATACCGTGCAGTTGCCAAGCGCATGATCAGTTCCTTGACTGCTGCCTCGTCACCAATGTTACCTTCAAGAAGGTCGTTGATTTCGTTCTGCAGTCTTGCCAGCTTGAACGCCGTGTCTGACAGCTTGGTTGTACTTGGCTGGAGCAAGCGAGGATTTTCTTTGATGGCTGTTAACATCCGTGACACCGTTTCCAGCAGATACTCATCTGTCACCGTATTGGGGATGTGGGTATTGTCGTTTCGGCAATACCATCTTGTCTTTCCGTTCGCATGGATGCGTCGGGCAAGAGACGCTCCGCACTCTCCACACACGAGCAGCTTGCCTATCTTCCGTAACGCAGAAGGCTCGGTATAGCAGAGCTGCTTCTGTGCGGCTTTTGCGGCTGAGAACTCACTCACATCCAGTATTGGCGGATACTTTTCTGAGCCGAGGTAGTCTTCATTCTGAAGGAGCCGAGCGATCATGTTCTTGTTCCACACCGGCTTGGCTGGTGTGTATGCGATTTTGTCGGCGGTAAGCGCCTCCGCGATTGCCTTATATGAGGTTCCCGTTGCATACTCTCGGAAGACGCGGCGGACGGTTTCGCTTTCTTCGTGGTTAAGTACAACCGCACCGCGCTCGACCTTATATCCGAATGGCAGCATCCTGTTTCTCGCCATTATCTCACCGTCCTTATCAACTGTTCTTTCAGCTCCAGACCGTTGGAGATGTGGAAGATCAGCGTATTCCTATCAACCGTAATATACTCGACTATGTCAGCGAACAAGCTTTTGTCCATGCCGCCGATACGCTTGGGTCCGTCATCAAGCACGTCAATCAGGTCTTCCGTTTTCTCGATTATCTCGTCGCCATCCTGGGCGCTCTGGAGTTTAGACTTGGCTATCTTCAGAGCTCTTAATTTTCGTTTGAGTTCATCCTGCTGAGATAAGAAGAGAGCAGAGTCAAGGATGCCACGGGTCAACAACCCGTTCATCACATGATTCTGCTCCGAAATATCTGCTATTTGTTTGTTGATTATCTGGATTTCCGGATTACCCCGATTTCTTGAATCTCGCAGTTTTTCAAGCTGCTCCAGCATGGGGTCGAGGATTTTTCCGCTGTTAGCTTTCAGCTTGTTGTAGAGCCGAGCGAAGGCGCTGTCGAGGTCAGGCTCCGCGATCCGCTCGGCGGAGCAGTAGTCGCTGCTCTCATCGTGAAGGCGGCAAGTCCAGTACACCTTTTCCTTGGTCACCCTGCGACGATAGGTTTTACCACACTCGCCGCATCTGAGCTTCACGCTGTAGGGATAGGTTTGCTCGGCGATTCCAGAGGCTCCGCTATGCTTTTGCTCCAGAAGCAGGTTTGCGAGTTTGAACGACACTCGGTCTATAATTGCCTCGTGTGAGTCGGAGATGTATACCTTCTCAAGTTCTCCGCGGTTTTTGACTTTCTTATAGGGCAGTTCATCCGTCTTGAAGTTCTTTTGCAGAAGCATATCTCCGATGTATCGCTCATTGCGAAGCATGGAGTAGATGGTTCTGGCTCTCCAGTTCGCCACGCCATCCTTGCGTACAACCCCATCTTCCGTCAGCCCTCTTGCTATTTCGTAGCCGTTACAGCCAGACAGGTATTCGCCGAAGATTCGCCTGACAATGACAGCTTCCTGCTCACATATCTGAGGGAACTTCTCCACGAGTCGGTAACCATATGGGACGCTCGACGACACATAGTCGCCGTTACGCATATGCATCCTGTTCCCACGCCGTTTGTTTTCAGCGATGTTCTGTGATTCTTCCTGTGCGAATGCGGAGTAGAGGGTCAGAAGCACCTCACTGGTTATGAGGCCGGTGTCTATCCGTTCCTTCTCAAACAGGACGGAGACGCCGATATCCTTCAGCTCTCGCACTGCGGTGAGTGAGTCCATCACATTTCGGGCAAATCGGCTTGTTGATTTTGTGATAATGCGGTCGATTTTACCGCGACGGCAATCAGCCATCATACGGTTGAAATCGTCGCGCTTCTCTGTTGAAGTCCCCGTGACCGCCTCATCCGCATAAACCTCAATAAACTCCCACTTGTCATTGCTGGTAATAAGGTCAGTATAATAGCGACATTGCGCCGCATACGAATTCATCTGATCGTCGCTGTCGCTGCTCACTCGCGCATATCCCGCTACTCTCGGCTTGATCGGCGTTGCCTGTGCTTTCGGGGAGATGTAGATTACTTCTCTTTTATTGTCAAGAGCGTTGGAGCCTACAGTCTCGCGGCTGGTCGTCATTGCATTCCCTCCCTTCAGCAACACACAATACCATCAAAGTTCGGGAATAGCTATACCCAAACCGAACTTAAATTAACAAAAGCGAGAGTTCATTTTCCTCCGCTATACGCCGCGCCGTGCGGGTCTTGTGTTCCTCCGTAATGAGGCCGAGCTCAATCAGCCGATTCATCATCAGAAGAAGGTATCCATAGTCCACGATATTTAGTCTGCCGATCTCGTTATTCATATCTGCCTCCTGTTTCAATCTGCATTTGGTGCTTAATATCACAAAAATAGGGGCCGCTCATTATGCTCAAACAAGCTGTGTCACATTGGTCTTGTAGCGTGAGCGACCCCCATGGCATCTGATATCAAATCAACGCATCAGAACTTCATGGGGAGCGTGCATTTCCGACTCGCGCCGTTGTAGATGCGGTAGACCTGATTGAGATACTTCTTTGTGCCGGGGAGATTGATATCCGTTCTACCGCTGCGGTAGACGGTGATGGGGTCGACATTGCGGAGCTTGTTTACCAGGCGTTTGGGATCATACTCTCTATGATACAGTTCAACAAAAGCGATTACGCCCACCAGCGTTTCTGCGCGAAGGGATTCGGGCGCGCCGCCCCATGCAGCTTGAAGAACATCAAGTGCTTCCTTGTACAACTCGGCACCAACCCTTTTGAACTCAGAAAAAGCTGTGTTGATGCAGATAATCCGTTTGCTGCCACAACCCTGCTCGAAACCGAGATGGAAGCCAGCGGCTTCCGTTGCGTGCAGGAAAGCCGTCGCATTTTTATCCCCAGCGAAGATCAGCGCACGCATCTCAGCGCTGGCAGTCAGTGGGGCGGATTCGCCGGTCTGCTGCGCAAAGAGCAGAGCCTCATCGCTTTCCGTCAGACCGCGATACACCTTGCAGCGAATGGGCAGATCCTCGCCGTTATTCATCATTTTTCTTGAGGCAATAGAATGCTGACCGTCAAAGGCATAGTAGTTACCATCACGGAAGCTAATCTTTGGCTCGTTGGCGATATGTTCATCGAAATTTGCGACGATTCTGGCAACACGCGGCGGATAGAGTCTGCGCTGATAGGCTTTGGGAATAATGATCTCTTTGCTGTTGATATTCATGATTTCGTAGGGCATTTCCTCTGCTTTCATTTTCGCTCTCCTTCTAATTCTAAAATGTACTGTTTGGGTTCCTGCATGATTTCTATGACCTTGGTTTTATAGGCACTATCCGCCAGCAAGCGCGGGAAATCCGAAAACAGGGTGTTGCAGACACGGATCATATCCGTTACTGCTCCGTGCAGGGTTTCCAGAATAGAATCTTCGCTGGTTGGGGCTGGCGGAACATCCGGACGCATATCGGCAGCGATCTTGCGGATAGCTTGCAGTTCTTCGCGGACGGCTTTCCTTGGCGCCTTTTCTTTCGGAATACGAAGTTCTTCTGTTTTCTGGCGGCGTATTTCCGGTGGAGTCTTGGCTATGGCAGCAACCTCGGGATCTGTGGCCTTTAGTGAACCAGACAGGATCTCCTTTCTAATGCCGGGAAGTACTTCTTCAGCCGCATCTACGCCTTTTGCATATCTTTCTGCACGCTGCACATAGCCGGGACTTGTACCGGATTCATCCGCTATGCGTTGCCGGGTGACATGAGGATCTGGTAGTGGATCAATTTGATCCACTACCAGCTTCGTGTGCTGATTTCCACGAAAACCGTCTATCGCTCCATTGGCCTTTTTTTCAGCCTCGTATCGTTTGCCAACAAGATATTTCTTGTCCTGTGGTGTCAGGTTCCTTCGACCGAGCTGGTTTTTGCAGATCCACGACAGCGCCTCATAGCGGCTCTCAAAATGCTTTTCATGCGTTCTAAACTCGATGCCGGGATGTGCCTGCGCGATCTTATAGCGGTTATGGCCGTCGATAATGGTTCCATCCCACACAACAAGCGGCGTGAGGATAAGTCCCTCGGAGAGAATGTTTTCTTCAAGCTGCGCATATTCGTCATTGGTCAACACAGGGCATATGGATTCAAACTCTGGATCAATCTTCAGCACGGCATTCATCACGGAGCCTCCACTTCTGTGGGAAGATAGGCGTCCTCATCCAGCCGAAGGCTGATTCGCAGCGCGGCATCAATCCGTTCCATCTGCTCATCGGTGAGTTTGCCAGCATAGCTGCGGATTCGGCGCTTATCTATGGTTCGGAGAACTTCCAGCATGAAAACGGACGTATCCGGCAGTCCCTCTA
>CAYRWC010000041.1:0-12312 GCA_964427795.1 uncultured Oscillospiraceae bacterium
AATGTCATACTTCATCCTTTTCTTGTTTTGCGGTCCATCCATTGAAATTGTCGGTGTGAACATTTTGCTTTGCTTTGTCGGCAAAAGCCACCCGAAATTCCGGGATTATTATAGACTTGTTCTAGTCATTCCTCAAGAGAAATTTTGCAAAACGAGAATTTGATCGGCAAAGAAGCATGATGAAAATAACGGAATCGTTTACGGAAATTTATGTCGTGCCGGGCACGGCAAAACCGGATTTTTCGATCTTACTGAAAATTATGGCAGTTTATTGCCTGCCGAACGGTATAATGCGTACCATTCTTGCCTGGACAAGGCGACTTTGGAAGCCTGGCAGATATCCTTCAGGCGCCTGGCGTTCGTCGTGCCGACAACAGCCTGTATACCGGCCGGATGCCGCAGCAGCCAGGCTATGGCGACGGCAATCTCCGGAACATCGTAACGGCCTGCGTATTCCTGGATTTTATGGTTCAATTCGGGAAATTTGTCGTTGCCTAGAAAAACGCCTTCAAAAAAGCCGTATTGCAGCGGCGACCAGGCTTGGATCGTGATATCCTTCAGGCGGCAATAATCCAAAATGCTGCCGTCCCGGTCTATCGAAGCGTCGATTTGCATATTGACATTCAAACCGGCGTCGATCATGCCGGTATTGGTTATGCTCAGCTGCAATTGATTGATGATCAAACGCTGGCCAAGATAGCGGCTGAGCAATTCGATCTGCATCGGGTTCTGATTGCTGACGCCAAAATGACGCACTTTACCGCTTTCTTGCAGGAGTGCAAACGCTTCCGCCACTTCTTCCGGTTCAACCAGCGCGTCGGGGCGGTGCAGTAAGAGCACATCGAGATAATCGGTCTGTAAACGCCTGAGGCTGCCGTCGACGGCTTCAAGGATGTGTTTTTTTGAAAAATCAAAATAGCCGGAACAGATGCCGCACTTTGACTGTATTTTGATTTTTTCACGTTGTTGCGGAGAAAAATGAGCCGCCCGGGCAAAAACTTCCTCACAGTGCCCGCCGCCGTATATATCGGCATGATCGAAGAAGTCGACGCCTTCTTCCAGAGCGGTTCCGATCAGATTCTCCGCATCTTTCGGGGACAGCGCGTCAATCCTCATACAGCCCAAAGCAATGGCCGAAGCTTGAAACGACCCTCTACCAACGGTTATTTGTTTCATGGTGCTGCTCCTTTCATCCGGTCTTTTCTGAAGAACCGGTTCCGCTGAAAATCCTGTTCACTTTTTATTATAATCGGTTGATTCTGATCTTTCAACGGAGGTTATTGCCAACAGGTGGTCCAGATATGTATAATACAATATTAACTGGGTACTGTAGTTGAAGCATGGCAGATCGGGAGGTATAAAATGAGTCTATTCAGAAAAACCGGAATCACGGTCCGGATTAAAACCGGAATAACAGCTGCCGGCGTTTATCATCTACGGCCGGCGCGTATCAGTTGACCGTTCGTTTTATTTACTTATAACAAAACTGACTGGTCAGTATAATTCTGCTTGAGCAGGATTTTCCCGATTAATTAAGGAGGATATATGGTCAGAGATAAAATTGTTGATGCGGCAGCGATTATTTTTTCGCAAAAAGGTTACCATTCGGCCAGCATGGATGAAATAGCCCAGGCAGCCGGCGTGGCTAAAGGATCGCTGTATTATCATTTTCACGGTAAAGCCGAACTGTTTACCGCCGTTATCTGCGAAGGAATCGCCGCCATCCGCCGGCAAGTGGAAACTGCACTGGCATCCGCCAATGATGTCAAAGATATTTTCGCCGCCTTCATTGCCTGTAATTTGCAAGTCAGTGTTGATTACACCGACCTGACTGAGCTGATTATGAAAGAATGGATTGACGACTGGGATAAAGAGGCTGTAAAGAAGATCAAACAAGCGAAAGAGGATTATATCCGATACGCTGCAAGCCTGATTGACGAAGGGGTACAGGAGGGCTTGCTGAAGCCTTGCGACAGTTATGCCGCCGCCGTCGCCTATTTTTCATTTTTATATGCCTACTTTCAAACAGCCCGCAGCCAGGGGCATACCATGGAACAAATCATTCAGGAAGCAACTGAATTGACGATGAGGGGGCTCCGCTCAACATGAGCATCATCAGCAACAGCCGCTTTGTCCTGAAGCAGACGAATAAAGCTTGCCCATCCTATTTGCCGCTGACCTTGCTTTTGGCTTTATCAGGAGTCGCCGCGCCTTTGGTAAGCGTCCTCGGCATCAAGATGCTGATTGACGCCTTGACGACGCGTGAGCTTGGACAAACCTGGATCATCCTCACGGTTTTTGGGCTGATTACCGCGATCACAGCGATCTTTCAATCCTGGTATCAAACTGTTTACGAACCGGCGGCAAAAGCGCGTATTGCGGGCGCTATGACTGCCATGCTGCTCAACCATATAGCCATGGCCGATCTGGCCGTCCTGGAAAACACCGAATTTTACAATCAATACACGCGGGCCGTCACTGAAGCCAATACGCGGGCGCAGGGCGTCATAAATACGCTGTGCGGCATGGCCGGCAATATTGTTTCCGTCATCGCTTTGGCTGCTGTTCTAATTAATCTGGATGCATTTGTCCTGATTCTGACTCTGGCCGGAGCAGCATTGATTTTTGTTATTGATCTATTTAAAAGCCGGCTCAGCTTTCGTCAGTATCTGGAGAGGACTAATCTGGAACGCCGGTTAAATTACATTCAGCGAATTTATTATGAACCGCAGTATTCGAGAGAGATCCGGCTTTTTGCCATGAATCCCTTTATGATGAGCCGTTATACGGCGATATTTCGCAATTTGTGGCAATTGCTGCATCAACAGGGCCGGAAGCTCTGGTTGTTCAGCGGCTGTGAAAAACTGCTCAATAGTTGTGTTTTTATTCTGGCCACCCTGATTTACCTGACGACACGGTTCTTTGCCAACGCAATTACTCTAGGCAGCTTCTCGGCTTTATTCAACGGAGTCTTCCAGGTCGGCGATCAAATTTACGCTCTGCTGGCAAGGCTGCCGGACTTGTATCAACACAGTCTCTATCTGGATACCGTCCAGTTCGTTATCAACCGTCCCCCTGTTATTGAGCAGACAACCGGTTCAGCGTTGGATCCCTCTGCGGCTCACAGCATTGAACTGCGCGATGTTACCTTCGCTTATCCCGGACGGCCGCCGGTGTTGTCCCATATCAATCTGAGCATTGCCGCCGGCGAACAGGTTGCGCTGCTCGGTCATAACGGCGCCGGCAAATCATCTCTGGTCCAGCTGCTGCTCCGCTTTTACGATCCACAAGAAGGACAGATTCTCATCGACGGCCAGGATATCCGTACTGTCGATATTCATTCTCTGCGCCGTTGTTTCGGCGTTGTCCTACAGAATTTTCAGCATTTTGCTTTCAGCGTTGCCGATAATATCGCACTGGGGCGGCCGGATTGTTCACCCGAACAGATCGAAGCCGCCCTTACGCAAGCTCATCTCGAAGAAAAAATCCAAAAATTGCCCTCAGGCATAGATACGGCGATTACCCGCGAGTTTGACGACGCGGGAATCCAACTGTCGGGCGGTGAATTTCAAAAGCTGGCGCTTGCCCGTGCATATGCCAGGAATAACGGCATCTTGCTTTTTGACGAGCCTTCCAGTGCTCTTGATCCGATTGCCGAACACCAACTTTTTCATGATATTAAACAATATGCCAAACAAAAAACGGTCATTTATATCTGTCACAAGATGTCTCTGGCCGTCAGTGCCGACCGTGTCATCCTGCTCGATAACGGCCGGATTGTCGAAGAAGGCATTCCTGAAGAACTACTACAGGCAGGCGGCTTATATGCAAATTTATATCGGTTGCAAACCGAAGATGAACACCGCATAAAAAGTCACTGCGCTTGAGAACGACAGCAGGGCGGGGCTTCCGAGGACACCCCGCCCTTGAATGGTCTGCAGATTGCCATGCGAATCTTAAGCTTATTCTTCGGCGCGTATCGCATCGACAATCCGATCGCTCAGGACACGCCGGATCGGCAGCAATCCCGCCAACAACGCGAGCAGCACCGCGCCGGCCAGCGTTATACCGGCCAGATTCCACGGAATCTGACTGTAATCGGATCCCATCAGCAAATTACCGGCGCTTCGCGCCAATAACGCCAGCAGGCCAAGTCCGGCCAATGATCCCCAGAAAGCGCCGGTCAGTCCATATAAGCCGCATTCGACAAAGAGCATCCGGCACACCTGGCCGCGATTCATGCCCACCGCCTGCAATACGGCTAATTCGCGCCGTCGCAGCATGATATTGGTGGTCACCGTATTGAGAATATTCATGGTGCAAATCAAAATAATAACGGCTGAAAAGCCATAGAGGAAAATATTAACGACAAAAACCAGGTTGCGCGAACTGACCAGATTAGCATAATTATCGGTCAAACGAAGCTGCGTGGACGATCTGCCGCCTGCCGACAAATCAGCCTCCTGTCCGGATATTATTTTATTCAGAATCTTTTGAAGGTTTTCTTCCTGTCCGTCAACGGCATCGACGGCAATCCGGTCACTATGGGTAAACGGATTATCCGGCGAAATTTGAAAATGGTTTCGGACATAATCACGGGACATAATCAAAGTAATCTTTGGCATAGCGGAAAAAACGCCTTCCATAAACCAGGGCAATTCATCGACAGTCCCGGCAATTACAACCGAATCCGGAAAATCTATGACAATGTCGTTTGTTTTGTCCGCCTTTTCGTCGATAATATCCTGCAGCGGAAAGGCATCGCCGGCGCCATAACGCGTAATCCGGACGGTCGCGCCGCTCAGCCCGCCCAAATTGATGCTGCCGGTCTGGCAAAGCAAAGCCTGGCCGTTTTCCATAGCTGCCCAGGCTTTAGCCGGATCGGCCAAGCCCAATTCTTTCAACAAGTCCTGATCAGCCAGCAGCAGTTCGCCATACCGAAACATTGAGGATTCCGGGTCACTTAAATCAGCACGTATCTCCGCATCGGATTGGTTTATGCCGCCCATATTCATGCCCTTGCCATATGCCGCCACCAACTCGTCGCTGAAAACGGAACCGTCAAGATTTAAAGGCAGGCTCAGCGCGCCGTATGAAGCGGTCCGGCCGATCGCCTTATTGCCGGCTAATAAATCAAGAGTCTTGCGAAGGTTGTCGTTCCACTCCCAGCCGCTGTTTTCAGCATAAAGGGAAAAGTCGGTTTTTTCGCTGTCATAGCGGGTCAACTCACGCTGCAATTGCATGGAAATACCGCCGGCAGCCAGGAACAGGACCACGCTGACGCCTACAGACAAAGCGGTGTTGCGAAAACGGCGGCGATCCCGGCGCACATTGCGGCTGGCAAGGATCCCGGACGGGCCGAAAAAGATTCTGGAAAAACGGCCTTTGCGGCGCAAAGCTTTTGCATGTCCGGGATTGAAACGATAAGCATCGCTGTGTTTGACCGCTTCGATCGGAGAAAGGCGGCCAGCCCGCGCAGCCGGACCGAGAGCGGCCAGCAGGATGGAGATCAGCGACAAGGCTGTCGCTAAAATCAAGGGCCACGGCGATACGATCAGTTTCAAATTTCTAACGACATTCAGATCGACGCTCGATACCACATTCAACGTTATATTCATAGCAACCACACCGGCCAGCAGGCCGACCGGAATGCTGATCAACGCCAGCTGGAAAGCATCTTGCAAAACCAGATGGCGAACTTGCGCCGGCGATCCGCCGACCACACGCAGCAGGCCAAATTCGCTGATCCGCTCATTGACCGACATCGAGAGGCTGTTTCGGATGACAAAGATGACCGACACCATGATGATCGCCATTAAAATACCCAGGAAAATCATCAGATCCTTATTGGTTTCGTCAAAAGACGATTGTCCCATATAACGCAGCAAATCGTCATGCGTCCTGACTTGCAGACGGCCGATTTCCGGCTCGCCGTATTTGACGGTTTCGCGGGGGGTCAACACCGACGCGTCAGGCAAAACATCCGTCAGGGCGGCAAATAGAGCCTTTTCATAATCCACGCCGGGTTTGACCGTCAGATAAACCTCCGCTAAAGCCTGCTCAGCCGGTGGTACAAGCGTCAAAGCCTGATAGGTATCGCCGGGCAGCGCGGTGTTAAACCAATTGAACAAGCCGACAATGGTATAGGTACGCGGCTCATCCGACAGCTTGTCCTGACTGCCGGCCCGGTAAGCATTCAGATTAAGGGTTATCGTTCCGCCGATTTCTGCGCCGGGGAACTGGCCGATTGACACGGTATCAAAAGCTATTTCATCGGCACTTTCCGGCAGGCGGCCGCTTATCAGACTCAGCTTGTATGGCGACAGATTCCCTAAATCCGACGCGTCGCGCAGCATCAGCCACTTTTGAACCTCTTGTTCGCTTCCCTGTTCTTTCGTCTCATCATCATTCGCCGGATCGATCCTGGCAAATAACTTCGAAGACGCGATTTTTTCACTGCTGCCAACCCGGATATTAGCCTGCAGCATGCCGGCCTGCTCTAAAGTCAGACCGCTGACCTGGTAGTACCAGCCGCCGCTTTCATTCGCTTCGGTAGTCATCATAGCCGTTTGCAAGCTGGTAAAGAGCAAAGCCACGCCGGCAAATAAAGCCGTTGCCATAATAATCCCCAAACCGGTAAAAAGTGTACGTTTCCACTGCCGCCGCAGATAGCGCCGGCTGAGCTGACCGAGTGAACGCATATTATTGCACCTCCGGAACCGGCTTGTTCTCCGACAAAATACCGTCCTCAATCACCAGAACCCGGTCGGCCTGAGCGGCAATACCGGCGTCATGCGTAATCAGGACCAACGTTTGATTCATCCTGCGCACCGTGTCCCGCAGCAGCGTCATGATTTCCCTGCCGTTGCGCGAATCGAGATTGCCGGTCGGTTCATCGGCCAGAATCAGCGCCGGATGATGGATCAAGGCACGGGCGATGGCCGTCCGCTGTTGCTGGCCTCCCGACAGCTGGTTGGGCAGGCTATTGCGGCGGTCATACAAACCGAGCCGATAAATCAGTTCCTGCAGCCATTCCTTGTCCGGCTGCAAGCCATCCAGCATTAAGGGCAAGGTTATATTTTCCTCAACCGTCAACACGGGCACCAGATTATAATATTGGAAGATAAAACCGATCCGCCGCCGCCGGTAAAGAGACAGCTGCTGTTCGCTCAGGTGCAGCAAGTCCTGTTCATCGACCAGGATCTGACCGGACGACGGCCGGTCGACGCCGCCGATCATATGCAGCAGCGTCGATGTGCCGCTGCCCGAAGGCCCGATAATGGCTACGCACCCGCCGCTCTCCACCTTTAGGTTGACTTGGCGCAGCGCATGTACCGCCGTATCATTTTTACCGTATACTTTATTGAGATCCCTGATTGTTATGACTGACATATTACCCTCACAATCTTGTTTGCGTCTTACCGGCAAACATACTTCGGCTCCTTGTTTCCCGTAAAACAGATGCCGCCGGTTATTGATTATAAAAAGGAAAGCTTAAGCCATCATGAAAACGACCTTAAGATTCCTTAAGGCAAGCGATCGGTCCGCCGTCGGCTCCGGTCGGTTTCAGAAAAGTCGCCGTAAAAACGGTGCCCTGACCAGGCTGGCTCCTAACCGACAGATCGGCGCCGTTCTGCGCAAAAATGGTTTTTGCCAGCGAAAGACCGATGCCGACGGCATTCGGCCGCGTTTCGGGCGAATAACGATAAAAACGTTCAAAAATACGGGGGATTTCTTCAACCGGCAATCCTTCACCGGTATCGCTGACCTGCAATTGCACACTAAGCGGCGTCTGCGCGGCTTCGATCCGGACCGTGCCGCCGGCCGGCGTATGTTCCAGAGCATTTTTGACCAGATTGCTGACCGCCTCGGCAACCCAATCCGGATCATGTTCCAACCGGATATCCCCGGGTACGGCGCAAATCAACCGGATATCCGCTTTCCGGGCTTGTTCCGAGAAAGGAGCGGCCGCCAGTCTGACCGTATCGATGACGGAAAGGAATTTTTTCTGCATGATGATCGCTCCGGCATCCAAGCGGGCCATTTTCAATAAACCCTGTATCAGCCACTCGATGCGTTCGATTTGATTCAGACAAAGCTGTATAAACTCCATTCTCTTCGGTTCCGGCATGGACGGCTGTTCCAGCATCAATTCTCCATAAAGCCGCAGCGAAGCCAACGGCGTTTTTATTTGATGGGATATGTCGGATAAAAAGCCCTGCAGATAATGCTTATCGGCTGAAAGCGCTTTTTGCCGCCCTGCCGATTGCTCTGCCAGCCCGGTTATCGCCCGGCGGAGCGCCGCCAGATCGCCTTCCTGGGTAATCAGGGTCTTCAATCCATGCGCGCCGGAAGGATCATGCGCTGCGGCAATCGCCTGGTCGGACAAGCAGCGTATCTGCCGGAAAAGCTGCCGCAGCGTGCCGGCAAACCAGATGCCGATCAATATAAGCAATCCCAGGGACAATCCTCCGATGCCATAAAACAAGATCCGGCGCAGCGGCTGGTAACGGCTGGATAAAGATCGGGTCTCCGGATCATCCAAACCATAAACCGCCAGTATGCGGCGCCCCTGCTCAACGGTTTCATCCTTATAATTGCCATTGAGTATAGACAGCAGAGCCTGATGATCCAGATCATCGGTTTCAGCTGACGTTAAATAGCCGATTAAAGCCATATCCTGACGAGTTTGGCAGGCAATGATCTGTTTCGCGCCCCAATCTGCCATGATCCAGCTAAAAGCCGGCACAATCGCCGGCAGGATAAGAAAAAGCCATAAAAGCCGGCGCTGTGCCGGATTAACCAACCAGGGCATGATGGATTCCGCCTTTCATCAAAAGCTCCGCGGCAATCGGGTCGTCAGGGAATGCCGTTCTGAACCGGCAAAGGATCCGCCATTTGATAGCCGACACCGCGAACCGTTAAAATCATCTGAGGACAAGCCGGATCTTTCTCAATTTTCTCACGCAAATGGCGAATATGGACCGACAAGGTGTTGTCATCAACAAAATCGCCGCGTTCATCCCATAAATAGCCAAGGATTTGATTGCGTGACAAGACCTGCCCCGCATGATCCATCAGGTAAGCCAGTAAACGGAATTCCAAGGTTGTCAAGATCAATTCCTGCCCGTCCTGCCAAGCTTTAAAACGCATTCCGTCAAGATGAAGACCGCCGACCCGGCGCTTAGCCGGCATCCGCCCATCGGCAGGAGATCCGGATGCGGGAAGATCATCCGCCGGGCCGCCGATTCTGTGCCGCCGCAAAACGGCGCGTATGCGGGATGTCAATTCGCGGATCCGGAACGGCTTGGTCAGATAATCATCGCCGCCGCCGTCCAAGCCCCGCACGACGGCAATCTCACTGTCGCAAGCCGTCAGGAATATAATCGGAATCCGGCCGGCAGCCGATTGTTTGTCCGCTTTCAATTCAGCGCAAAAATCATAGCCATTGCCGTCCGGCAGTAAAACATCCAACAAAATCAAGTCGATCGCAGACAATTCGGCCTTAAGCCAAGTCCGAGCTTCAGCTAACGCGCCGGCTGTCAAAACATCAAAGCCGTCGCTGTTCAAAGCATAGGCCAACCCGGACCGCAAGGCTGCGTCATCTTCAATTAAAAGAATTTTCGGCATAATGCTGACCTCCATCCTGTTATTCTAGCAAATGCCGCCGCCTATGTCATTGCCGCCGGTTGAAAACAAAGGCGTCGATGGTGTATTTTATAAGAGCTTAGGAGTGAGAAAAATGGTAAAAAAGACAATATGCTCATTATGGATTCTGATCGTCATTCTGATTCTGACGTCAGTTTTTTCAGCCGCCTGTTCCGATAACACAAAGCAAACCCAAACGGCCGCCGGATCATCGGTATCTGAAAAACAAAATCCGACAGCCGCTGCGCCGTCTTCAGGCGGATCGGCAAACGTGCCGGCTGTCTCAACAGAGCCGGATTCTTCAATCGAGACTTCTCAGGAGCAGCCGAACGACCCGACAAAGCCGGCAACGCCGACCCCGGTCCAGGCGACTCAGGAAACGGAGCCGCCGGTCGTCACGGTGACCATACCGGAAGGTTATACGATGGTGAAAATCTGCCTGCTTTTAGCCGAAAAGGGCGTAAATTCTTTTGATAAATTGTTCCAATATGCTACAACAGCCGATTTCAGTTCATACACTTTTCTTCCAGCCGCCGCGGAAACACCCAATCGTTGTTTTCGTCTGGAAGGATATTTATTTCCTGATACTTATGACTTCTATGTCAATGAGAAGCCGGAAAGCGTCTGGAAAAAGTTTCTTGACAACTTCGCTGCCAAAGCCGCTCCATATCTTGCCGCCGCCGCTCAAAGCGGAATAACGCCGGATCAGGCTGTAACGATTGCTTCGCTGATCGAAAAAGAAGCCAGCAGCGCCGAACGGGCCAATATATCGGCCGTTATCCGCAATCGTCTGGCTAAATCCATGAGCCTGGATCTGGATACAACCTTAACATATTATCAATATGTCATTAAGGAATATGCTTCCGGCGATCCTACCCGATTCCGGGATTTCTATTACACTTACAATTTTAAGGGATTGCCGGCCGGTTCCATCTGCAATCCCGGCGCCGAAGCCCTTGACGCCGCAATCCATCCCTCCGGCTTGTCTGCGCTTTATTTTTTTACAAATAAAGCCGGCGTTTTCGTTTATTCAGATACTTATGAAGATCACCAGGCCAAAGTGGCGGCCGATCAATAAACAGTCTAGTGCAGACAATTTCACAGATGATCGCCGTTTTGCTTAAAATGCCGGCAACACAGGAAGGATCACTTGTTCGGCCAATAAAACAGCCAGAGATGAGCCCAGGGCAACTGTAAATAGCGAACAACCCCGCCAGCCAAGCATTAAAGCCACCGCCAATCCGGCTGCCGCCGACCAAGGCGATTGCGTGGCGCCGAAAATAGCCGGGATAACCATAGCCGCAAGAACGGCATAGGGAACATAATAGAGGAAGGACCGAAAAAAACGGTTTTGGATCCGGCGCCGAAACAACAGCAGCGGCGCTATCCGCGGCAGCCAGGTCACTAATGCCATAACCAGGATTGATAAAGCCAGATACAGCTGATTCATAAATCCTCCGTTCCGGCAGTTTCATCGCTTCTGACCGGCGCGATCAAAGCGCCGATTGTGGCCGCAAGGATTGTACAGACAATGATCCGCCAGCCGGCCGCCATACCGTTCAAGCCCGGCAGGCTTGTGCAAGCCAAGCTCATAACGGCAGCCAGAAGAGCCACAACGCATACCGGACGCGACCGGCGCGCCGCCGGCATGACAATCGCCACAAACATGGCATAAAGAGCAATGCCCAGCGCGCTGCGTAAAGCCGGCGGCAATATCGAACCGGCCAGGCCGCCCGCCAATGTTCCGCCGGTCCAGAATAATGCCGGCAAAGCAATCAATGCCATAAGATACCCTTTGCCCAATTCGCCGGGACGGTGTATGGCAACCGCGTAAATTTCATCGGTCACGCCATAACCGATCAAAAGGCGCGGCAAAACACCCATATCCGGACGAATCCGCTGTGATAAAGACAAAGACATCAGCATATAGCGCAAATTGATCAGCAGTGTTGTCAATGCAATTTCAAGATACGGAGCATGTGTGAAAATCAACCCTGTCCCGGCAAATTGTCCGGCCGACGTCAGATTTGTCAAAGAAACTAAAGCCGCGGTCAAAGGAGGCAATCCGCCGGTCACCGCATAGATTCCATAAGCAAAAGAAACGGCAAAATAGCCAAAGGCAATCGGCAGGCTGTCACGCACACCATCGGTCAGATCCTGACGAAATCTGATCCGCTTGATCACTCCTTTGATCCGGATAAACATGAGACAACCTACCTCCCACAGGGTATTATAACGGCCTGCATTTAATCTGGCAAACCGGCGGACAAGATTTGTGTCTGTCAACCCTTCCGGATACGATTTAAAGCCGTTAGGCCGCAGGCTTACCTAAAAGCTAATCTTCATCGTGTCCGCGGCCTTCGGCCTGTGGAGCTCTTCAGATTGGCTTTTAGGCAAGCGAAAACTTAAGCTTTAGCCATAGGTATCCGGAAGGGTTGCCGGACACTAAAAATGAGAGTATTAAGTTATTTGCAATATCCAATTCGATAAACTTAAAAATTACCTCCCAACTTCCCTCTGTCGTATCGCCTGGATGATGAACTAATCCGAGGAGCCGGGTGTCCGGTAACCTTTCTGATACTCAACCGAGTGTCCGATACATCTCTTCCGGATACTCGACCCTGCGGCCTAACGGCCTTAAATCGTATCCGGAAGGGCTGTCGG
>CAYRWC010000042.1:0-4965 GCA_964427795.1 uncultured Oscillospiraceae bacterium
GCAGTAGCTTATGCCGTTTTATTATGTGTTTGTACCGCCGCGATTTTTGTGACGGCCGACTGCTGGCAGTATATTAAGCGTCATAAAGTACTGAATAATCTGATTGACAGTATAACGCTCAGAATCGACGATCTTCCTGCTCCTTTGGATTTACATGAAAGAGATTACCAGAATTTAATCACTGCCTTGCATCAGGATAAGATGCAGATCATTTCCGCTGCCGATCACGCGCGAAGCGATATGATCAATTATTATACCTTGTGGGCTCATCAGATCAAAACACCTATAGCCGCCATGCGGCTGCTTTTACAGTCCGAAGAATACGGACAAAATACCGAGCTCTCTATGGAACTGTTTAAAATTGAGCAATATGTGGAGATGGTGCTGCAATATTTACGTTTGGACAGCGATTCCACTGATTATGTCATAAAAAATTATTCACTGGACGGCATTGTAAAACAAGCGGTTCGCAAGTATGCAAAGCAGTTCATCCAGAGAAAAATCGCTCTCGATTATTCAACTTTAAATGTCGAAGTACTCACCGATGAAAAATGGCTGGTCTTTGTTGTTGAACAGATACTGTCCAATGCGCTGAAATACACAAAAGCCGGGAAAATTTCAATATACATGGAAAACACAGATAACAAAATCTTAGTCATTGAAGATACCGGCATCGGTATTCAAGCCGAGGATTTGCCGCGGGTCTTTGAAAAAGGATTTACAGGTTATAATGGCCGCTCGGATAAAAAGTCCACCGGTATCGGTTTATATTTATGTAAACGGATTGTAGCCAAGCTTTCCCATACACTCGAGATTTCATCGGAGGTCGGCAAAGGCACAAAAGTAAAAATCGGACTGGATACGGTGCACATGATGGTCGATTGAGGTTATATTCTGATAAAATTTTTAAGCTTGCAAATCTGTAAGGTTAGGCGGAAAAATGTAAGCCATAGTTATGGCAGGCTGTTTTTTTGTTTTGGTATAATGTACAAGATCAAAACAAGGGAGGTCATATTTTGGCAATCTTAGAAGTAAACAATCTGAAAAAAGTATATACAACCCGTTTCGGCGGCGTTCATGTTCAGGCGTTGTCCAATGTGTCGTTCTCCGTCGAAAATGGTGAATTCGTTGCTATCATGGGCGAATCAGGTTCTGGTAAAACCACACTGCTGAATATTCTGGCTTCTATTGATAAGCCAACCAGCGGCGAAGTTCTGCTCAATGGCAAAAGCATCGCAGATATCAAAGAAAAAGAACTCTCCGCGTTCCGCCGTGAAAATTTCGGCTTTGTGTTTCAGGATTTCAATTTGTTGGATACTTTTTCCTTGAAAGATAATATCTTCCTGCCGCTGGTCTTGTCAGGAAAAACATATGGCGAAATGAGCAGCCGGCTGAAGCCTATTGCCGAAAAACTCAGCATAAGCGACATATTAGAAAAATATCCCTATGAGGTATCCGGCGGTCAAAAACAGAGAGCCGCTGTCGCCCGTGCTTTAATTTCCAGACCGCAGCTGATTCTTGCCGACGAACCGACAGGCGCGCTGGATTCGCATGCCACAGACGGATTGCTGCGCTTGCTGAGTGAAATCAATCATGAAAAGCAAACCATCTTGATGGTTACTCATAGCACAAAAGCAGCCTGTCATGCGCAACGCGTGTTGTTCATCAAGGACGGCGAGGTGTTTCACCAACTGTATAAAGCGTCGATGACTAATGAAGAAATGTATCAAAAAATATCCGATACACTGACGATGATCGCGACAGGCGGTGCGGGAAATGAATAGTCTATTTTATCCCAAACTTGCCGCTTCAAATTTGAAAAAGAACGCAAAAACCTATATTCCCTATATTCTGTCCTGTATTGGATCGGTCGCCATGTATTACATCATCTACGCGCTGTCTGCCGACAGCGGTCTTGACAAGACTTCCGGCGGTACACAATTGAAGGTGGTTCTTTCATTCGGCTCGTATGTGATCGCCATTTTTGCTGTTATTTTTTTATTCTATACCCATAGTTTTATTATGAAGCGCCGTAAGAAAGAATTCGGATTATTGAATATTCTCGGCATGGAAAAAAGGCATATTTCCAGGATCATGTTCTTTGAATCCCTGTATGTGGCGATTATCGGCATTGGCGGCGGGCTGCTGGGCGGTTTTCTTTTCTGTAAGCTGATGTATCTGGCTCTTTTAAAAATGCTGCATTTAACGGTTCAGTTGAACTTTGACCTATCCGTACCTGCCGTTATCGCGACGATTATTTTATTTGGCATAATTTTCACCCTATCATTTTTCAATACGCTGCGACAGATTCATTTGTCTAAACCGGTCGATTTACTTAAAGGCGGCCAGACCGGAGAAAAAGAACCAAAAAGCAAGTGGCTGCTAACTTTATTCGGATTGGCCTGCCTCACCGCAGGTTATGTTATCGCTTTGACAACCGAGTCTCCGCTAAGCGCGTTTTTCCTTTTCTTTATCGCCGTTGTTCTGGTGATTATCGGCACTTATGCCTTGTTTATATCCGGCAGTATTACATTTTTAAAACTTCTGCGTAGAAAAAAGAACTATTACTATCAAACAAAACATTTTACCTCCGTATCCGGCATGATTTATCGCATGAAACAGAATGCCGTGGGTTTAGCCAATATATGCATTCTTTCAACGGCTGTTCTGGTTATGCTGTCCACAACGATCTCGCTCTACATCGGCGTGGAAGACGCGCTGCGAACCCGCTATACGCGGAATATTGTGATTTCGTCCGCCAATATTTCGCAGGAACAAGCCAAACTTTTGGATACGATCGTTCAGGAAGAAAGCGAAAAAATGGCAATCACGCCGGAGAGCCTTATCCGTTATCGTTCAATGCCATTCAACCTGCTGCAGAACGGGAATACATTTACCGCGTCAAATGACTCGGAATCACTGACCGATCTGGACAAGGTAACCATGATGGTCCTGATGCCGCTGAGTGAGTACAATCAAATTATGAATCAGACAAAAACGCTGGCTGATGATGAGGCGCTGCTTTATTGCGTGCACGGTGAGATCAAACAAGATGCGATCGACATCTGCGGCAAGTCGTTTCAAATTAAGGAAGTCTTGGATAATCTCAATATCAACGGCGAATTAGGCACCTATTTGCTGCGCAGCTATTATTTAATCGTTCCGGATGAGGGAACAATTGAGTCCCTATATCATGCGGCGACACAGAGTTCGGCGGATATGGGCAATCTGTCTTATTTCTGCGGATTTGATGTCAAGTGCGGCAGCCAAACGCAAATAGCGCTTAATGATGCGATATCGCAGCGGCTGAAAGCCACCGGATTGAATATCTACGCAGAATGCGCTGAGGCTTCCAGGGACAGTTTTTATTCTCTGTATGGCGGATTGCTTTTCATCGGCATATTCCTCGGTCTGCTGTTCATTATGGCGACCGTCCTGATTATTTATTACAAGCAGATATCCGAAGGGTATGATGACAAAGAACGTTTTGACATTATGCAAAAAGTCGGCATGAGCCATGAAGAGGTGAAAAAATCGATCCACAGTCAAGTGTTGACCGTGTTTTTTCTGCCGCTGATAACCGCCGGCATTCATATCGCCTTTGCGTTCAAGGTTATCACTAAATTACTTGCTTTATTGAATTTAACCAATATATCGTTATTCGCGTTATGTACGGTTGGCACAATTTTGATTTTTGCGCTTTTCTATGCTGTCGTTTATGCTATGACGGCAAAAGCATACTATGGAATTGTTAAGTAGCAAGGACGCAAGAATACGTACTAAGTGCTTAATGAGATCCGATTCTGCTTTTATGTTATAATTCATAGAGATAAGGCTTGTTCGATTTCCCGCAGAGGTGAAAGAATAGGAGATTTCTCATATGATTTATAAACCGAATTTTGAGGAGTCGAAACGATATTGGCGTGCTTTCTGGCAAAAGGAAGTTCTGGACAGGCCGCTGATCTGTGTCACTGCTCCGAAAAAGAATCAAACAAGACCATCTTATCTCAACACGCCCGCTCTATCCTACAAAGCTTGTACGAACAGTCAATTTGACACATTGTTGCGGCAGTATGACGCTTATGCCGCGGCGACCTATTTCGGTGGCGAAGCTGTGCCTGCTTTCGACATAACGCTTGGGCCGGACCAATACGCCGGCTTTTTAGGAGCGCGTATTGAAGCGCATGATGGATATGATACAACCTGGGCACAGCCGATAGTCGGGGATTGGACAGATTTTTCCGTCCGCCTTGACCGGTCGCCCGGCGGATATTTTGATCAGGTCATGAAGTATTATCGCTATGCCGCTGATTTTGCCCGGGATCGATTTTTGCTGAACATGCTTGATCTGCATAGCAACATGGATGCGTTAAGTGCTTTAAGAGGACCTGAAAATCTTTGTATCGATCTCATGGATTGCCCTGATGAAGTGCACCGAGCGCTTGATGCTGTCCGGAGCACTTACCCGGAAATTTTTGCGATGCCATATATCGCGGGCGATATGGAGAACCGCGGTTCTATCGGCTGGTCGCCGACTTATTGCGAGAACGGGCGATTCGCGGTTGTTCAATGCGATTTCTCCTGTATGATCAGCCCTGCGCAGGCCCGCGAGTTTGTAATACCTGCAATCGAAGAAGAAACGGCATTTTTGGATCATTGCGTTTATCATTATGACGGCAAGGAAGCGCTCGGGCATCTGGACGATGTTCTGGCTATTCCGGATATCGATGTTATCCAATGGGTTCCGGGCGATGGCAATCCACGCAGCATCGAATGGATGGATCTGCTGCGTAAAATTCAAAAGGCCGGAAAAGGACTTTGGATTTTCGACTGGACGGTTGATGAAATAAAAAAGCGCTTTAAGGAATTAAAGCCGGAGGGCCTGGTTTTTTCAGTATCGGCCGAAAGTGAAGAAGAAGCTGAAAATCTCCTGGCCTACGTAAAAGCTCATATGTGATCACGCCG
>CAYRWC010000042.1:4983-12269 GCA_964427795.1 uncultured Oscillospiraceae bacterium
GGTAACGGACAAGGGTTCTTTCTATACAGGCTGATACCCGAATCAGACCTGACGACAGGTGCGGAGGATCGATCATGCAACCGGTTTTTTGCAACAGCAACGATAAAGACTATCAAAACCGGCTTAATGCGTTATTAAAGGAAGTCTTTTTTGATTTTCGCTTCTGGTATGACCTGAATCTCTGGGATGACCGCTACGAGAGTTATGCGATTGAAGATCATGACAAAATCGTATCCAATATTTGTTTGTTCAAAACACGTGTCCTCTACCGGAACCAGCCTTATGACGCGATTTCGCTTGGCGCGGTCGCCACGAAACCGGAATACCGGGGACAGGGATTGCTACGGCGGTTGATGGAGCAGATCGACCGCAAGTATGCCGGCATACCCATGTACTTGTCGGCCAACGATACGGTTCTTGATTTTTATCCGCGCTTTGGTTTTCGGCGGTTTACGGAATATTTGCCCTTATGCCGGCAAGATATCGATCATCTGGCTGTACCGCACCGCCTTTCGTGCGACGATCCCCGAGTTCGGCATTATATCTGCGGCCGCGTGAACTTTTCGCCAATTTTTGATTGTCTGAATACAGAACCGGTCAACTTGTTTCATCTTTACAGCGGGTATTTAAACGATTGCTTATATGAGCTTCAAGATATAAACACTTTAATTGTTGCTCAGCAGACCGCGGCAACCTTGAAGCTTTTCGGTGTTTTTTCACTGCAGGCAATCACTTGGCGGGATCTGGCGGACCGGTTGCCGTTTTCAGGAATTAAGCGCCTGGAATTTGGGTTTCTGCCATATTGGCCGGATCTGCATTATGATCTGCAGGCAGATGACAGTAATCTGTGGTTTGTTAAGAATATACCCTGCTCCATGGATGCAATTAAGTATCCCGAATTATCGGCGACCTGAAATCGGGATACGGAATAAAAGGGCAGCGTGAGAAATTTAAATGTTACGCTTGTATTACAGTTAAATGACGCAAAGAAAACATCTTAGTAACGATATTGTGACAAATTAGCGCTTAAAATTGTGTAAGTCTGTACGTCTTGGTCAATTTAGTCCAAAAACAATTGTGAAATGTGCTTATTGACAAGGCTCGAGCCACTCGTTAAGATGAAATTGTACTAATCACAAGTCAAAGTTCAAATTGCGAAGCAAAAAGCGGCTGCTCCCATGATGAGGACAGACAATATCTCGCGATTGACGGGTTGGTTGCTTTTTGCAACAGGATGATGAAAGGATGTGATAGGGCAGCATATACTATCTTGTTTTTATCTTCCCGATAAAGGCAAACCAGATGAAAATCTGTGGGCGCAAAACTACAGGGCCTAAAAACCGTTTTGGTTCATGGCAGCCAGTTGCCGAATGAAGTTGTCAGATTTATTACCGGTCAGATCTGTCTGCTGTGTGTTTTGGTGACTTGGATCATCAATGCCGGCCGATGACAGATGGACGTCGATATAGATCGAAGCATACCGTAGTTCGGAAAGCCGGATTGCGGTATTTTTGTTTTATAAACAAAATCCGGCGGTAAATGACACGAAATCGTTATTGACGGCAGTTTTGATGTCAAATGAAAGAAGGCCGGATATGGATGTTAAGGTCTTGATCTCAATCCTAATAGGCAGCCTGGCAGGTTTGGGCATGTATGAATGGTCACGTTGGCTGGTGCGCCGGAGAACCGGTATGCCTGCCGGCGGATTGCTGCTTGGCGGCCGATGGAGCCCGGTAATCTGGCTGCTGGCCGGTGCCGCGGCTTGTGGCGCTATGGCGTACTGGATGAAATCAACGACTCAGAGCATCGAGTGTATGGCAGCCTTTTTTCTTCTCCTGAGTTTATCGGCTATAGACGGTAGAATCCGCAAGATACCCAATGAGCTTTTACTGGCTTTATTGATTCTGAAAATTATATCTCTTATTCTGGACGGGCAATTTCCCCAGATTGTACCCGGCCTGATCGGTATGATTTTTGGTTATATCTTGTTTTTGCTCCCAGCCAAGCTGGGTATCAGCATGGGCTGGGGCGACATCAAACTCGCTGCGGTAGCAGGTTTCTATCTTGGCATTTTCGGACTTTTTCAGGCAGTTATGATCATGGCGGGCATCCTTGGCCTGTATGGTATCTTTCTGATCACTACCAAAAAAGGCAGTTTAAAATCGAAAGTTGCCATTGGGCCGTCTCTTTCCCTGGGAATGCTGGCTACTCTCTTGTTTCCCCTTGCTATAAACATCGGTTTGTAATCATGGATTGAATAAAATATAGGAGGAAAAAAACATGAAGAATTTGAAAAAGATCTTAGCGGATGAAGATGGACAGGGCATGGTTGAATATGGTTTGATCCTGGGTTTGATCGCGGTTGCGGCTATTGCCGTTCTCCTGCTCCTGGGACCGAAGATCAAAGGAATTTTCCAATCGGCCAACGACAGCATTCCTTCAATGACCTGATTTGTACTGGAAAGCGAAGTGCGATTGCTCATTGCCCTCGAAAGAGGGCAATGAGCAATTTCGCTCAAAGCCGGCGCCGGGTATTCCGGAAATAGGAGAGCAGCGTATGTCCATGAAACAGAAATGCTGTCGTGGTATGCATAAAGAGGATGGTCAGGCCATCGTCGAAGCTGCTATTGTCATTCCGCTGATTATACTCATCATATGCGGCATCATCGACTTTGGCTGGATCATGTCCAATCAGCTGATGGTTAACAATTGCAGCCGTGAAGGCGCACGTTATGCCGTTGTCAACAGCGACGAGAGCAATCTGACCGATTTGGTAACCGCGCATGTCCGACAAGTCAGCGGCTTCGGGTCGCTTGATCAATTGTCGGTAACCGTTAGTCTGTCCGGTACGGATGATGTGCAGGTTCAAGTAAAAAAAACCATTAAAGTCTTAACACCCATTGTGGGCATTTTTGTTGAAAATCAAGAAATAATTCTTCAATCCAACACAGTAATGCGGATCGGATAGAAGGTGCATATATGAAAGCAAAAACATTTTGGCAGCGTGAGGACGGATCGGCGGCGGTGATTACGGCGATCGCCTTTACAGTCATTTTAGCTTTGTGCGGTTTGGTTATTGATTTAGGCGCTGCTTATTATCAGGGCAGCCGGGTGCAAAACGCCGCCGATGCCGCCGCTTATGCGGCGTCGTCTTTATTGCCCCTCGCGGTGGGTGACGCGGATGCCCTGCAGACCGTCCGAAATACCGTTGCGGAATATGCCCAAAAAAACGGTATGGCGGCCGACAGTATCGATACGGTCAGTTTGGAAGATGTGGTTGCCGGGCATTATACATCGGTTTACGTCCAGCTGCGGCATTCTGTTGATTATTATTTTGGCAAAATTTTGGGCCTTGACAGTAAAGTTGTAGCTAAAAGCGCCAAGGTGCGTCTGGAAGTGATTACTTCATTGTCGAAAATGGTTCCGCTGGGTATTGAGGACAGCCAGTTCAAGCAGGCCATGCTCACCAATAACAGCCAGAATGTGGTCGTCAAATATGGCAGCGGGGACGGCACAACGGGTTTTTTCGGCGCGCTGGACCTCGACGGCTTCAGAGGCGGCGGCGCCAAGGACTTTTCCAGCTGGCTGGCTTTTGGTTACAACGGATATCTGGACGTGAATGCCAATCTGCCTGTCGAAACCGGCAATATGGCCGGACCGACCACATATGCCTTCCTGCAGCGTTATAGCTCATGCACCCATTATCCCAGCCAGGGCGGCTGCAACGCTCAGCATTATGAGCAAAACTGTTCCCGGGTCGTGTATTTGATCATTTTTACGATGGTGGATGCTCATACCATTAAAATTCAAGGCTTTGCGCCGTTTGTTCTGGAAGGAACCAATGGCAATGGTGAAATCATAGCCTCGCATGTCACCGTTCATCAGCAGCAGGGTGAATCGCAGGCGGTAACCGAACAAAATATCGATTATGGCGTTTTCCGCAGTCGTTTAGTCGCCTGAGCAGAGGAGGAAATTCTTTGAAAAAAGTATACTTGCTGTCCATTATCATGGCCGTGCTGGTTGGCATCGCCGTTTATTTATTCGCTTCCTCACTTCAACAGCAAGCCCAGGCTCAGGCTGTCGTTCAGGGAAAGGTTGTCGTGGCGGTTGTTGATATCCCGGCAAATACTTTAATCACGACGGATATGGTTATTCTGACCGATCTGCCGAAACAAAGCATCAATCCGCTGGCTGCGACAACGCTTAACGCGGTTGTCGGCATGATCAATAAATATCCCCTGGCTAAACAAGAACAAATCTTAACGCTGAGGCTCAATAAAAAGGGCGACAGCAGTGAAGGCGAACTGGCTTATGTCCTGGAAGAGGGGCAGCGGGCTATATCGATGGGCGTCGACGATGTAGCCGGTGTATCGGGTTATATAACCAAGGGAGATTATGTTGATGTTGTTTCAAACATTATTCTTCCCGGCGAAGACGGGTCACAGGGCACGCCGGTGTCGACGCTTCTGGTGGAAAACCTGCTGGTCCTGGAAATCGGTATGAAACAGCTTGGAGCGACCGATTCGTCGGCGTCTGCTTATAAAACCATAACCTTGTCGGCTACCCCTGAACAAATCCTCAAATTAAATTATGCGGCATCAAATGGAACGATCCGGTTTGTACTCCGTCCGGTGCTCGACCATGATATCGCCGCTCCCGGCAACTATCCGCCGGCAGGCGCCAAGACGGCGGCAACAGAAACAACAACCGCCGGCACAGAATCAGGTTCTTAAGGAATAAGCCGGTCATCCGGCTGCCGCGAGGAGGAAACACAATTGGCGAAATACAAAGTTCTGGCTGTTGCCGATGGTGAAGATATCCGTCTGGAACTGCGGCGCAGGCTGGCTCGCGAAAATGACCTGGCGTTGGTCGGCATAGCCGGCATGGACGCCGATGTCCTTTCGAAAATCAAAGGTTATGCGCCGCATGTCGTACTGCTGGTGCAGGAAGAAGACATAACCGGCATCATGGAAATAGCGCAGCGTATTTATCAGAGCTTTCCGGGCTGCGCGATCGTCCTCCTGACACCGAAACAAGATCAGGATATCCAATTGATCAAGACTGCCATGCAAGTCGGCATTCGTCAGGTTGTTGACGCTACCGGCCTGGACAACCTCCAGGAATGCCTGGTGCAGGCTGCCGTTTTCGAACAGGGGCGTACGGCGGAAACAGGGCGTGACCCGCGGGTCGTCGCCATATATGGCGGAAAAGGCGGTTCCGGAAAGACGACGATCGCCGTCAATCTGGCGGCTGCTCTGGCGCAAAGCGGCCACCGGACCACATTGATTGATTTATGCTTGAATTTCGGCGATGCTTCTTTGCTTTTGAATATCACAGCCAAGGATACTATTGCGGATCTGGTTCAGGAAAAAATATCCTTTACGATCGACGATATTAAAAGTTTCAGCATGCAGCATGCCAGCGGCATCAGTTTGCTCTGCGCGCCGTCAAGTCCTGAATTTGCCGAATATGTAACCAGCAAGCATGTCGAGATGCTCATTAATGTCATGCGGCCATACTATGATTTTATTATTATTGATTTGCCCGACGACTTGAGCGAGTGCACTTTGGCGGCCATGGAGAATTCGGACGACATTCTGCTTATATCCCGTAACGATATCGGCAACTTGCGGGCTGCCAAGCTGGTGCTGGGGATTTTAACGACCTTGCAGCAGCAAGATAAAGTCCAGGTTGTTATCAATGCCGATCATAAAAGCATTATTACCCATAAGGATTTTGAGCGCGTGCTGGAACGGCCGGTCAATTTTATCGTGCCGGAGGATGTCCGGACAGCACGGCTGAGCCAGGAACGTGGTTCGCCATTTGTTCTGGATATGCCCAGAACACCGATCGCCAAGGGTATTCAGCGGATAGCCCGATATTGGACCGATTCAAATAACGGGAGGAAAGGTTCATGAGTTTGCTGAAACGGCTGGAGCAGCAGCGCGGTGACAATAATGGCGGCAGCCAGCCCTCAGCCGGCGCCGGCGTGCCGGAACAGGCGGTCAAGCCTGCCGGCAGCGATAATTATATCCGGTTGAAGGAACGGGTTCGCAACCAGACCATCAGCGCCTTGAATGAAGTAAAAGAAACAGATGAGCAGGTTGTCCGCAATATGCTGGATGAAGTTTTGCAGTCCGAAGCCGGCGAGGTTAACCGGGCCGACCGCAGCCGGATCGCCAATGAGCTTTACGACGATATCATGGGCTACGGCCCGTTGGAAGGACTGCTGTCCGATCCGGCGATAACGGAAATCATGGTCAACGGATACCAGCAGGTTTTTGTTGAAACTCAGGGCCGCCTGCATCAGGTTGAGGTTGCTTTTCGGGATCAGGAACATGTCATGAACATCATCGACCGGATTGTTTCCTCGGTCGGCCGCCATGTTGATGAAGCCAGCCCGATGGTCGACGCCCGCCTGAAAGATGGTTCGCGGGTCAATGTTATTCTGCCGCCACTTTCTTTGAACGGCCCGGTCCTGACGATCCGCAAATTTTCCAAAAAACCGTTTACAGTCCAGAATCTCATTGATTTCGGTTCCATGTCGCCCAAAATGGCCAGCTTTCTGGAAGCTTGTGTTAAGGGACGTTTGAATATCATCGTTTCCGGAGGCACCGGCAGCGGCAAAACGACTTTGCTTAATGTTCTCTCCAGCTTTATTCCCGGCGACGAGCGGATTGTCACCATCGAGGATGCCGCGGAAATCCAGCTGAATCAGGATCATGTCGTTACTTTGGAAAGCCGGCCGCCCAATACCGAAGGCCGGGGCCAGATTACGATCCGCGACCTGGTGCGCAATGCCTTGCGGATGCGTCCTGACCGCATCATTGTCGGCGAGGTCCGTTCCAGTGAAGCGCTGGATATGCTGCAGGCCATGAATACCGGACATGACGGTTCGCTGACGACGACGCATGCCAATACGCCGCGCGATACGATCGCCCGTCTGGAAACCATGGTTATGATGGCGGGGATGGAATTGCCATTGATGGCGATCCGCAGCCAGATTGTATCGGCTATCGATATCATTGTCCAGCAGGCCCGCTTGCGTGACGGCACGCGCCGGATCACCAACATTACGGAAATAACCGGTCTGGAAGGCGATGTGGTCAGCATGCAGGATCTCTATGTTTTTGAAACCCAGGGTCAGATGGACAGTCAGGGACATTTCAAAGGAAAGTTCAAGGGGACCGGAATCCGGCCGCATTGTCTGGAGAAGATACGCAGCAGCGGCATCGCGATTTTCGAGGAATGGTTTTCCTGAAAACAGTCATCAGGAAACGGCGGTT